>JAIFLK010000162.1 GCA_020049115.1 Chloroflexota bacterium
GTGAGGCTGATGACCCCGAGGAATTATGTGAGGCTCTCGCCCCCATTTTCAACGCGGGGCCGATTCAGTTTGATAACCACCGTTTGATTGTCAACCCTGGCAGTGTCGGCCAACCCCGTGATGGGGATGCCCGCGCCGCCTATGGTTTGTTAGATGTGGAAGCTCAAACCTTTGAATATCGGCGGGTTAAATACCCTATCAGCGTCACTCAAGAAAAAATGAAGGGCTATAAATTCCCCTCTCGTCTTTGGAATCGGCTGGCTTTTGGCTGGTAACAGTTCATACTATACTGCATTTCATTTGAAACCTACACATTGATTATGACCATGAGGAGTCCGCAATCCTTTGCGGACAACCCGCAAATAATTGCGGACTCCTGTCCCAAAAAGTGTCATTTTGATTTGAAACGCAGTATAGTTATAATTTAACTAAAAAATATAGAGGAGAACAACATGGATTTCGCGACAACATTTCAAGTATGGTTAGGTGCAATCACCCAACCTGGGGAAGCCTTTTTTCAAGAACAAAAGGGAAAAAGTAATCTTAACACCGCCATGATTTGGTTAGCCATTACCACCGTTATTGTGGCCTTTTTTAATACCATCAGTAGCATTATTACTCATTTTATTGGTGGCTCCATGATGCCAACCATTATTCAAAGTTTAGACCTACCGCCACAAACCAAAGCCGACCTAATGGCCCAGTATGGGGCAAGTGGTTTAGTTAGTTCAGTCATTGGTTCATTTTGTGGCGCATTATTTTTTATACCAATAGGTTTCTTTATTGGCATGGCGATTCTATTTGTTTTAGCCAAACTATTTGGGGGCGAAGGCAACTTTGAAACCCACACCTATTTATTAGCCACAATTTTTATGCCCTTATCTATCATTACAAGTGCTATCGGCATTGTGCCAGTGCTAGGGGGCTGTTTAGCTTTAGTTATATCTATTTATCAATTAGTATTAAACTATTTTGCGATTAAAGTTGCTCATAACTTAAGTTCAGGGTCAGCGATAGCCGTCGTATTAATTCCTATTGTAGTAATATTGGGTTGTATAATTTGTTTCGGTTTTGCTTTTGCTGGTATTATCGTCGCCGCCCTTGCGGGTAGCTCAGGCGGGTAAATCACCTTTAATAATATAACCGTATATTTGTAAACGCAAAAGCCGTTTATCTCAGGTGAGATAAACGGCTTTTGATTTGGCATGGTTGGGTGATGAGGTTTTATTTTGTCTACCAATTGGCGTATAATGTGCCGATAAATTCCTCCCACGGGAGATGATTCATGCCACAACTAAAATTCAGTTTATTCCTTCTCAGCCTCACGCTGATTTGGCTGACGGCCTGCGCCAGCGAACCGCCCAAGCCTATCCCCACCGCCACGCCCGCCATGAAAGTGGCCGAGTTTGCCACGCAAGTTCCCGTTGCCACTCAGCCTATTACGGCTACTATTACGCCCACATTAATCCCATTACCCACCGCCACCCAACCGCCCACCACGACCATGACCTCAACCCTCGTCAACACGCGGACGGATGACATAAATCCCTTAACGGGGCTTCATGTGACGGATACGATGACCCTTAAACGGCGACCTTTAATGGTAAGAATTGGTAACGACCCAGCGGCTCGCCCCCAAACAAACTTAGATAAAGCCGATGTGATTTATGAGGAGCTAACCGAATGGGCGATTACTCGTTATAGTGCGATATATTTAGCCAATACGCCTGACATGATTGGCCCCATTCGCTCGGCGCGCCTCTCTAATGTGCAGTTGGTGCCGCAATATCAAGCGGCTCTGGCTCATTCAGGCGGCTCTGACCCCGTGCGGTGGGAATTGTCACAATTAGACATTGTGAATTTGGATGAGTTTTTTAATCCTACACCCTATTTTTTACGCCCCAATGAGGGTTGGCAAACGCGCTTAGTGGTGCGCGGGCCAGAGGCGCGGGCTTATATGACCGAGAAAGGCTGGGAAAAGGCGGTTAAATTACGGGGCTTTGTCTTTAGTGATAAGCTAGATGTAACATTTCCGCCCGCCAAAACTGTAATAATCCCTTATCCACCAACCACCAGTGAGGCGAAATGGCAATATGACCCTAAAAGCCAAGCCTATTTGCGCTGGACAACCGATGAAATTTTGACCAACCATGAAGGACAACAAATTAGCGCAACCAATGTTATCATCTATTTCGCTGACCATCAAGCTACCGACATTGTGGAAGATAGCACGGGCGCGACCTCCATTCGTATTATTTTAAATGGGCAGGGCAAAGCCTGGGTCATGCGCGAGGGTCAGATTATGAAAGGTAATTGGTCTACCAATGGCGAGGAAACGCCCATGTTTACCTTTGATAACGGTGCGCCCATGCTGCTAAAGCCAGGCAATAGTTGGATTGAAGTTGTACCATTAACTTACGAAATTACCATTGACGGTCAAACCCAATGAGATGTAAGAAATGAGATGTAGTTAACTTACTCACTTCTAATTTCTCACTTCTTACCTCTCACTTCTTACTTCTCATTTCTCATTTCTTGCTTCCCCTGGTTAGGCTGACTATAATACGTAGGTTAGTTTTAGCTCATGGGCTAGTTATTAGACATTATACCGATTTAATGATTTTCGTAGGGGCAGGGCTTGTCCCTGCCCGCAATGGGGGCAAGCACAAGGCATTGCCCCTACAAAATATCGGTATAAACTCTATTATTTGGCTCACCGCAAGGACTAAAAAATTAACATTTGTTTACTGTCAGTTGTTTAATAATATTTCGAGGAGATTAAGAATATGAAGAATCGGTTTTTATGGTTAGTTGTTATGATGTTGATGGTGTCTCTCATCGCTGCCCAATGCGGTGGGGCTGCCCCCACTGCTGAGGCTCCTAAAAAGGAAGCTGCTGCGACTGAAGCCCCTAAAGAAGAAGCTAAAGCTACCGAAGCCCCTAAAGAAGAAGCCGCTGCGACTGAAGCCCCTAAAGAAGAAGCCGCTGCGACTGAAGCTCCTAAAGAAGAAGCCGCTGCGGGCAAAATGATTTTTGGTCAAGTGACCGATGTGGGTGGGATTGATGATAAAGGGTTCAATCAACTCGCTTGGGAAGGCATGCAAAAAGCCGCTAAAGATTTGGGCGTAGAAGTCAAGGTGTTGGAAAGTAGCCAACAAACTGACTATGAAAAGAATATTAACGAATTTGTAAATAACAAATATAACGGTATTGTTACCGTAGGTTTCTTGTTGGCTGATGCCACCAAAGCGGCTTCAGAAGCCCATCCTGAGGTGCCATTTGCGATTGTGGACTTCCCCAGCCAAACGAAGGGTGATATGGGGCTATTGTTCTCGGTAGACCAACCCTCATTTTTAGCGGGCTATTTGGCCGCAGGTATGAGTGAAACGGGTACAGTTTGTACTTTTGGTGGCGTGAAAATTCCGCCAGTAACGGGTTTCATGATTGGCTTTGAGCAAGGGGTTTTACATTACAATAAAGAAAAAGGCAAGGAAGTGAAAGTTTTGGGTTGGAAAACTGACTCTAAAGCCGAAGGCGGTGGTGAAGGTTCTTTCACGGGTAACTTTGAAAGTGCCGAAGATGGCCGTAGCTTTGCCGAAAATTTCTTTGATGAAGGTTGTGACATTATCTTACCTGTGGCTGGGCCAGTCGGTTTAGGCTCGGCGGCGGCGGCGCAAGACCGAGGCTTTAAGGTCATTGGCGTGGACGCGGACTGGTATAATAGTGCTTCGGAATATAAAGAGGTTTTCTTAACCAGTGTACTTAAGAAAATTAATGTGGCGGTTTATGAAGCCATCAAAACCATGACCGAAAGTAAATTTAAGGGCGGTACGAACTATGTCGGTACGCTCGCGAATGAGGGCGTTGGTTTAGCTCCTTTCCATGATTATGAGAGCAAAGTTTCCAAAGAATTACAAGATGAATTAGCGACTATTCAAAAAGGTATCATTGATGGTAGCATTGTGACCGATGGTTCAGCCATGGCCGCTATGCCCAAAAGCGATGCTGGGGCGACGGAAGCCGTTACTAAAACGGAAGAAATGACGACTACCGAAGCCGTGAAAGGTAAAGGTGGCACTTATGGTCAAGTGACTGATGTCGGCGGGATTGATGATAAAGGTTTCAATCAACTCGCTTGGACAGGTATGCAAAACGCGAGTAAAGAATTGGGCGTGACCGTTAAGGTGTTGGAAAGTAGCCAACAAACCGATTACGAAAAGAATCTGAACGAATTTGTGAATAACAAATATAACGGAATTGTGACGGTTGGCTTTTTATTAGCCGATGCCACCAAAGCAACCTCAGAAGCTAATCCTGATGTACCTATTGCGATTGTGGATTTCCCCAGCCAAACTAAGGGCGACATGGGGCTATTGTTTTCCGTAGACCAACCTGCTTTTGAGGCGGGTTATTTAGCCGCCGCCTTAAGCAAGAGTGGCACTGTTTGTACTTTTGGTGGCGTAAAAATTCCGCCTGTAACCGCATTCATGGTTGGATTTGAACAAGGGGTCATGTATTACAATGCCCAAAAGAGTAAGACTGTGAAAGTTTTAGGCTGGAAGACCGACCCGAAAGCCGAAGGTGGTGGGGATGGTTCTTTCACGGGTAACTTTGAAAGTTTAGATGATGGTCGTAGCTTTGCCGAAAATTTCTTTGATGAAGGTTGTGACATTATCTTACCTGTCGCTGGCCCAGTCGGTTTAGGTTCAGCCGCCGCCGCCCAAGACCGTGGCTTCATGGTCATTGGGGTGGATGCAGATTTAACCCAAACTGCGCCTGAGTATAAAGATGTCTATTTGACCAGCGTCCTCAAGAAAATTGATGTGGCGGTCTTTGAAGCCATCAAACTTATGGATACTGGGGCTTTCAAAGGTGGCACAAATTATGTCAGCACGCTAGAAAATAAGGGCGTGGGTTTAGCTCCGTTTAATGGTTTTGATACGTTAGTGACCCCCGAATTAAAAGCTGAATTAGCGGCGATTGAAAAAGGGATTATTGACGGCAGTATCGTGACTAGCCCTAAATAAATTAAGCCTAACAATGATTAAGTAATAAAAAACTCGGCTGATGAAGCCGAGTTTTTTATTACTATGAATTACTTTAATGACCACCATTGCCTATTTTATCTCCTCTCATGGCTACGGCCATGCCAGCCGCGCCGCTGCCGTCATGCAAGCCATATATGAGCTAGACCCCACGATACATTTTGAAATTTTCACCCTCATTCCCGCCTGGTTATTTACCGACACCTTGCCGCCCATCTTCACCCACCATGCCATTTTAACCGATATTGGCGTGGCGCAGCCCTCCTCATTGGTGGAAGATTTGCCCGAAACACATCGTCAGTTAGCGGAATTTCTGCCCTTTGATACGGCCTTAGTCCAACGATTAGCGACACAAATTAAACACTGTAACATGGTGATATGTGACATTGCCCCGTTAGGCATTGCCGTTGCGCGCGCGGCGGGTGTGCCGTC
>JAIFLK010000029.1 GCA_020049115.1 Chloroflexota bacterium
GTTTATGCCCTCGCGCAGTATCAGTATATCAAGATTTGTCACCCTCACCCCAGCCCTCTCCCAAAGGGAGAGGGAGTCTCTTGTCTCCCCTCGCCCTTTGGGAGAGGGGCGGGGGTGAGGGGAATTTAGTTGTTGAACCAAAATCTTGATATACTGAGTATAGTCTGCACGTTTAAGCGGTTGCCTGACCGCTTTAGGAATGAGGATTAATTAACTATCTCAAAACTTTATGGTCAGACAGGAATGTCTGACCTACCCCAAGGAAAAAAATGAGTCCGCAATTCTTTGCGGACTCATTTCTCATTTCTCATTTCTCATTTCTCACTCTATCCCATATTCTTCAAGCCCGCCGCCACGCCGACAATGCTGAGGCGCAAGGCCGCAATGAGATTATTACGCTCAATTTCTGTAACATTAGGGCTGCGGAGTTCTCGTAATAAACTGACTTGGATGAAGTTGAGCGGGTCAACATACGGATTGCGTTGGTCAATGGCGCGCTGGAGGTGTGGTTCATTATCTAGGAGGCGTTCCTGTTGGGTGATGGCTAAAATAGCCTCGACGGTGCGATTATATTCGGCCAAAATTTGCCCAAAAATGCGGTCGCGTAGCTCTTCATTGGGAACTAAATTAGCGTAACATTGAGCAATTCGCATGTCGGCTTTGGCTAAAGCCATTTGCGCGTTGCTAATCACCGCTTGAAAGAACGCCCATTCTGCTAACATGGCTCGTAACTTTTCCACACCATGAGTTTCAATGTGTTGCGTCAAGGCCGTTCCCAGACCATACCAACCAGGAATGGCATGGCGGCTTTGCATCCAGGCAAACACCCAGGGAATGGCTCGTAAATCTTCCAAATTGGTAATTAAGGGTTGACCCGCATCGGCTTGAGTGCGGCGGGCGGGGCGTGACCCTAGCGTTAGCTCTGTTACAATATCTATCGGGGTGGCGTATTGGAAATATTCAATGAAATCAGGTGTTTCATACACCAAACTGCGATAGGTGCGGTGCGCGATTTGTGACAGCCCATCTAAAAGCTGTAGCCACTGAGGGTTCACACCGTCACCTCGCTCCGCACTCACTCGTAATACGGCCCCAACCACCTGCTCCAGATAACGTAAGGCCAGTGTCGGGTTAGCAAAACGGTCAAAAATCATCTCGCCTTGCTCAGTCAAACGAATTTTACCATTACTAATAATTTCTGACGGTAAGCCCCGAATCACGCGGTCAGTCGGGCCGCCGCCGCGCCCAACCGTTCCGCCGCGCCCATGAAAAACAATGAGTTCAACGTCATATTGTTTGGCAAAACGGGCCATGGCCTCCTGCGCCCGATAGAGCATCCAGTTGGCGGTCAGATAACCACCATCTTTCGTACCATCAGAGTAACCCAATTGCACCACCTGACGATTATTACGTAATTTCAAATGGGTTTGATAAGCTGGCACAGCCATGAGTTGCTCTAAAAATTCCTGTGCTGCGTTCAGGTCAGAAATAGTTTCTAAGAGTGGCCCAATATCCATGCTACTCTTCCCCGCTTGCGGCTGATATAGCCCCACCCACTCGGCTAACCATAACACTTCTAATACGTCACTCGGTTGGTGCGCCATGCTAATCATATAGCAGCCAATGGCGTTAGGATTGCGGTTATAGGTGCGGCGCAAGAGACGGAATAAATTGAGCATTTCAATGGTTTTGTCTGACAAAGTGCTTAAGTCAATAGACGGGAAGTTAAATTGGTTGAACAGGCTGCCCAATAAAGCTGTTTTTTCTTGCTCCGAAAGAGATGCGTAATTAGACGTAATATTGGCTTTCGCCAACAGTTCCGTCACCACCACTTGATGTTCGTCACTATGTTGCCGAATGTCTAATTGGGCGGTACGCAGGCCAAAGGTTTGAAATTGCCGAATGAGAGGGGTAAAACGGGTGCGAACTAAAGAGGGGGAGATTTGTTTCAAACTAGCGGCAATTGACCTTAAATCACTTAATAAATTGTAATTTGAGGCATAAATGGCTTGGGCTTCGTAAGTAATACCGTTAATAATCTGCAATGGCGGTTGACTGAGATGGTGATGAATATAACCCAAAATTTGGCGGTATGATTCATTCGGATGATGTAAGGGAGAGTCGCGGGTAAATTCAGGGTATTGTTCGGCCTGATGATTCAAAAACTTTTGCATCTCAGGCGGGAGTTGATGACGGGGGATGCTGATGGTCATTTCTTCAGCCAAATCAGCAATATGTTTACTAAAATATTGGCGAGCTAATTCTTGATGTTCCCGTAAGGTTTCCCGCGTTACCTCCGCCGTCACATGGGGGTTGCCGTCGCGGTCGCCGCCCATCCATGAACCAAACTTAAGTAAGATGGGTAGCTCAAAGGTGTGGTTAGGATAATGCACCGCCAATGACCGTTCTAACGATTCATATAAGCGAGGCACCACCTCAAACAGGCTCTCCGAGAAATACCATAAACCAATTTTTACTTCATCTAATACACTTGGCTTGAAATTCCGCACCTCATCTGTCAGCCATAACAAATCAATTTGGTTTTTCAGTTCCTCGGCCACCCGTTGATGCTCGCGCGGCAATAAATGGCTATCCTCTAACGCCGTTAAGGTATCGCCAATTTTACGTAACTTTTCCAAAACCTTGCGCCGTTTCGACTCGGTTGGATGCGCCGTAAAAACCAAATCCACCATGAGTTGGCTGAGTAATTTTTGCACCTCCTCCACCTGATAGCCCTGCTCATGCAGCGATTGCACGGCGGCGGCAATCGAATCAGAAATGGGCTGATTGACTTTGGCAGCGGCTTCCCGTCCCCGTAATATCAGGATACGTTCATGCTCTTCCGCCAAATTGACGAGGTGAAAATAGGTGGTGAAGGCTTTCAAAATAGGGCGGCGCAGCTTCATCTCTAAATTTTGGCAAAAGGTGTTAATCGTGCCAACTTGCGCCTCTGGGTTGGAGGCGCGCCATGATTTCGTTAGCTTACGGAGTTGCTCCACTGCCTCAAACACCTCTGGCCCGTCATACAGTTGGATGGCTTCGCCGAGCAAGCCAATGAGTAATTTGATATTTTTGCCTAAACGTTTATTGCTATTTTTGGCATCAGCTTCAATCGTTTTCATGGTAAATCCAATGTGGAGTGCAAACCTTTAGGTTTGCGCCATATTAAGCAAACCTAAAGGTTTGCACTCCGTTATAAACAAAAAGCCGACACTCGCCCAGATAATTTGGGCCGATAAAACGGTGTCGGCTTCGTGGCATTCAGTTGGTTTATAACAACCTCACCCCAACCTTCTCCTATTTACACTACGTTTCAAATGAAAACTACACTTTTGGCATAGGAGTCCGCAATCATTTGCGGACAGCCCGCAAAGAATTGCGGACTCCTGATTGTTAAGTAAGTGAGCAAAAATTCTGCGGCAGACCTTTTTAATGATTTTCGTAGGGGCAGGGCTTGTCCCTGCCCAAAACGGGGCAAGCACACATTGCTCCTACGAAATGCCGCAAAACTTTTGCTTGGGTACTTACTATGAAAGTGTAAATCTCAAATAAAACGCAGTATAGGAGAGGGAGTAAAAATCTCCCCTTGATGTCGTACCCATACGGGCATAAAGGGGGATTAAGGGGGGTAGGTTTAGCATTTGTAAAATTACAGTTTCCCTACAGCGGCTAACATGTCGGCAATTTGGGTAAATTTATAACGGGGGCGACCCTCCGCCTCTCCTTTACTTACTTCCAATTTATCCAAGGTTGACCAATCGTCATACGTAAAATAACACGGTTGGCGCGCCGCAATGAAAGCGGTTATCGCCGCCGCAGTGGGCGCAGTGGGATTTAACACTTTGCCCTCCGCCATATCCGCTAACATGGCGTTAGCCGTTTCCACCGCATCGGGCTTATTCGTGCCGATAATGCCATTCGCGCCCCGCTTAATCCAACCCGCCGTATATTCGCCTAAAATCGGTTGCTTGCTTTCCAAATCTATCACCCGCCCGCCCTGGTTGGCAATCACGCCGCGCTTGGCATCAAATGGCACATCGGCCAATGGCACGCCCTGGTAGCCCACCGAGCGAAAGGCTAACGTAACGGGCAATTCCTCAAATTGGTCAGTGGCCCGCGCCCCTAGCCCGCCGCGCTCGGCTTGATATAACTCATTCTTAACCAAGCGCATGGCCTTAATATGTCCGTTCTCATCGCCGATTAACTCTACAGGTGACACTAAGAAACGTAAGGTTAAAGTACGAGGCTTGTCGGTGCGCGGTTTATGGGTAAATTCTTGAATAATTTCCACTTTTTGGTTCAGCAAACGGTCATTACTCACCGTTAATTCTTGCTGACTCAGCGGGTCTAGCTTGGCCTCATCCGCCAAAACAACTGTATCCGCGCCGAGCAATTCACCCAACTCGCGCACTTCGGTATTGGTGAAAGCGGCTTGGGCAGGGCCGCGCCGCCCTAACATGTAGATATTCTTAATACTGCTACGAGCCAGAGCCGCTTGAGCATGGTCAGCAATGTCGGTTTCATTGAGTTCCCCTTGTGTGCGGCACAAAATCCGCGCCACATCCACCGCCACATTGCCCACGCCCACAATGGCGACATTTTCATGGGAGTCCAGATTAAATTCATAATCGCGATAATCGGGATGACCGTTATACCAAGCCACAAATTCCGTCGCGGTGCGGCTGCCAATTAAATCCTCGCCTGGGATACCGAGTTTACGGTCAGTGGACGCGCCCACCGTGTAGAGAATTTGGTGATAATGTTGGCGCAAATCGGCCACCACCACATCTTTGCCTAACTCAACATAGCCAAAGAATCGGAAATTAGGATGCTTGGCGGTTTTATCAAATGCCTTTGTCACCGTCTTAATTTTTTGGTGGTCAGGGGCAACACCGCCACGCACCAAGCCAAAAGGGGTCGGTAGACGGTCATACATGTCCACTTGAATGACATAATTCTTATGTTTGAGTAGAAAATCGGCGGCATAAAAACCCGTTGGCCCTGCCCCAATGATGGCTACTCGTAGAGGATTTTCTTTTGTACCTAACTGAGTCATGGGTTACTCCATTATAATAACTGAGAATCCGCGAAGCAACGCGAAGGAAAGGTAAGAAAAAGCGCATCTTCCGCTTTTCTTCGCGTGACTTCGCGGACACCACTTTATTTTGATGATAAAAGACCTTTGAGCCAGGCGTGGTCTCAAAGGTCTCGTTGATTATTGTACTCTAAAGTGAGGGGGACGCAACTTAGGGCAGAGGTGGGAACTCTCTTACACCAACCTTTTACCAACTCAAGGCCGAGGTGGATAGCCTAAAATTACAGTTGCGTTAAAACTCTAACGCAAAGACGCAGAGGCGCAAAGGTTTAAATGACATTTTTTGGAGTCCAAAGCCGTAGGCTTTGGACTCCAAAAAAGGGACTCATTCGTTTTTTTCCTCATTTGTTGTAACTTCCTCATGTTCGGCAGAGGAACGGATGCGTTGCCATTGTTGTTTGGCGGAGGCCGCTTGGTCAGGAGTGAAGTCGGCTTGGCTGTAGCGGGCTTGGACAAAAGCGGCGGTCAGGGCATGAACTTCGGTTTCCACTTCGGGCATGGCTTGGCGTAGCTGCGGCTCATATTCATACGGGGTGTGGTCTTGGCGGCGGCGGTAGCTGAAATGCTCTAATTGTTGCAATAAATCACGGTAATAATGCAATATTTGGTCACGGGGAGAATCGCCATGCCCTAGCCAATTTCGTTTGTGTGTAGAGACATCATGTGCCTGAAATAACGGCGACAGATTAAGTTTCTTAGGTCGCCATGAGGCCCCATAGCCCCAGACCTGACGCAAAAGTTGACGCAGTCGGCTGATGATGTTTTGTAATAAATTGAACAGGCGAATAGATTTGAGCAGTTGCATTAATTCAGGGTGGTCATTGAGGTAGGTTTTCACTAAATAGAAAATAATGATGAGCATGACTAGCCAAAAGCCAACCGATTGCAATAACTCTAGCCAAAATGACGGGGTTTGCATGGCAGTGGAGTCGATGGGCGATGGCGGCGGGGTTGGCATGGGCGTGTCAGCATTCAGGGCTGTTCCTAACAATTGATGCAGTAGCCAGAGGATGGGTAAGGTTATCAAAAATAACAGTAATTCTAAAATAAAATTGATAATAGCTAAGATGAAGGCAATCACCCTGCCCGCGCTGGCTAAAAAACCGAGCGTGTAATTGGTGGGCAGCATGAAGGCGAATAAGGCTAGGACGCTGAGAAAAGCGAAACTATATTTAATCCATTGGCTGATTAACTGCGGCGCGACCTCAATTTCTTGTCGTTGCCAACGTATTAACAAACGGGTTAGGTTGACTTGGCTGAGTAAGACGAGGCCAAGTATGAAATAAACCAGAACATTTAGGATAATCCCCTCAACATGGGGGCGTTTAAGGTTGAAAATTTGGGCTTGAATTGTGGCATAATTAAGTTGCCATACCAATAACAATTGCGTCAGCCCCGAAATAAGCAAAATTAACGCGCCGCCTAAAAAGAAATTTTGGCTTAATTCCTCCATGGCCAAGCCACTTTCGTTAGGGTCTTGTAAGTTATCAAAATTGCTCAGGGTTTGGCGGGTGATAACCCAAGCCAGTAGCCCTAGCGTGAGCATCATGGAAAATTCAAAGTTTATCGCCTCAGCTGGCTCCTGCCAGACGAGTTGTAATTCGCGGAGTAATTGCGTGGGGTAACTGAGCAATTGAATGAGTTTTAAGGCCATGATTAACATGCCCCACTCGACCAAATGGTAACGGGCGAGGTAAAAGAGGTCTTGGTGGTGATGTTGGCTGATTAAAATGCGGCGAGAATAAAGGGCTTCGAGGGTGGTGAGGAGCATCCCCGCCAGCAGCGTGTTGCCTGACCATGCGGGGTTGAAGGCGCGCACCAAACTTACCAATGATAGATTAAGACACATTATCATGGTGATGACAATAAGTGGGCGCAGCCATTGGCTGACCCATTGTTGACGGTCTAGTTGAATGAGTTTCATAATATTATACTGCATTTCGTTTGAGACTTACATGTTTATGATGACCATTAGGAGTCCGCAATCCTTTGCGGACAGCCCGCAAATAATTGCGGACTGCTTTCATTGCCGAAATAATTCTCGAACCTTCATTAACCCAGTCGCTCTAGGTCATGTTCACGGCGAACTTCTAACATGGTAATGCCGAGCGCGGCGGCGGCGTGGGTTGATTGCGTGGTGTTACGGCGTTCAATCGGATTTACGCCTATTAAGGTGACGGCGAAACCAGAGCGTTGCAATAATAACGCGGTCTCTAACAAAGTGTTTGAGGCATGGCTGGTGATGATGATGATGGTTGTTCCCCATGATAAGTGGAGGGCAATCTGACGAATAGTTTCGGTGAAATGATGCCCATGTTCGAGTCGTTGTACCCGTGCCAAAACCTCTAAAATCTGCATGAGGTGGCCGCGCCCACTATGAGGCGTGAGGTTGAAGGTTTGTTGTTGTTCGCTGAGGGGGTCAAAGCCCACTGTGACCAAGCCAAGCGGTAAATTTTCCACCGTCAAGGTGTGGTTGGCGAGCGAAGCAGCAGTCGTGATGGCGAGTTCAATGGCGGGTTCAGGGTAGCCGCGCTCCGCATAATCCTCACGGTCTAAATTAAGAAAGATAGCGTTTTCGCGGGAAATAGCGGGTTGAAATTGCTTGACCCACAGGGTCCCAGTGGCGGCGGTGGCCGCCCAATGGATATGGCGAGGGGTATCGCCAGGCTGATATTGACGCAAGCCTATCAAACGGCTGGGGTCATGAAAAAGGGGGACGGTGGTTGATAAAACGGGGTTGGGGCTGTGGGTGGGTAAGCCTAGCTGCACGATGGGGACAATTTGCGGATAAACGATCAGAGTGTCGGCGGCAAATTGAGAGGTTAATTGCCGTTTCAGCCCCAATAAATCACCTGTTTCTAGGTGGAGTGGGCCAATTTTGTAATAGCCACGCTCGCGGGCCTGGAGTTGATATTGTAATGTAAGGGTGCTTTGGCCGCCCATGCTGATTACTTGGCGATAAAAAGGTGGGCTGGATAAGGCGAGGGGTAAAGTCTCATTGATGGACAGCCAGGGGATGGGGAGGAGTCCATGGTTGGATAACGTAACTGTTACGGTAATTTCGTCACCTAAAAAGGCGCGCGGGGTGAGGGTGCGGCTGAGGTGTAAATTTTGAAAAATTCGTTGCGCCCATAGCCGCGATACAATGTAAATGCTTGCAAAGAGGTAGAAGATAGTGAAAAAGAAATCAATTTGAAAGATGGCGGCGATGACAAAGAGGGCTAAAATAAAGGCAAAAAATGGGTTCATAACGATAAATTGATTTGGTCAATAATATCAGCTAATATCCGTTGGGCGGTGCGGCCACGTAGTTGGCTTTCGGGTCTTAATATGAGACGGTGGGCGAGGGTGAGGGGGGCTAATTTTTTGAGGTCGTCGGGGATGACGTAATCACGCTGGCGTAAGGCGGCGAGGGCTTGGCTGGTTTTGTAGAGGGCGAGGCTGCCGCGTGGACTTGCGCCTAAGGCTAAATCGGGGTGGGTGCGGGTGGCGTGGACTAATTGCAAAATATAACTTTCTAGCGACTCCTCGACATGCACTTGAGTGACTTGCTGACTCCAATGCAATAATTCTTGTCCATCTACCACCGAGGTTAGCGTGTCAATAGGATGAGCATGTCGTTGTTGTTGCAAAATATGTCGCTCATCGTCAGTAGCAGGATAGCCCAATTCAAGGCGCATCAAAAAGCGGTCTAGTTGGGCTTCGGGTAGGGGAAAGGTGCCTTGAAACTCAATCGGGTTTTGCGTGGCTAGAACCAAAAAGGGCGCGGGCAGTGGGCGGGCGAGGCCATCAACGGTGACTTGGCGTTCTTGCATGGCCTCTAATAAAGCCGATTGGGTGCGCGGCGTGGCGCGGTTGATTTCGTCAGTTAATAGAATATTGACAAAAATGGGGCCATTTCTAAATTCAAAGCGGCCTTCATGTTGCAAAAAAATGGACACGCCCGTAATGTCACTCGGCAGTAAATCGGGAGTGCATTGTAGCCGCTTAAAATTGATGCCCAAACTTACGGCAAGGCTACGGGCTAACATGGTTTTGCCCGTGCCTGGCACATCCTCTAACAATACATGCCCCTGACATAGCATGGCGACGAGGAGCAACTCAATTTGTTCTCGTTTGCCAATAATTACCTTTTCGACGTTCTCAATCACTTTGTTGGCGAAATCAGTCAGCATGTAAATGTCCTTTTATTTCCAGTGGAGTGTTCATTTAATTTTTTGTACATGGTCAGACAAGAATGTCTGACCTACGAATGGTAGAACAGACATTCTTGTCTGTTCGGATACTACAAAAACTAAATGAACAGTGTACTAATTTCGCGCCTTTCGCGCCACACTTCGCCTTATTTCGCGAACAGTTTTTCAGGGTAGACACCTTGAGCAATTAAGGTGCGAATATTTTGGATGACTTGGGGTTTATCTTGTTGGTAGGTCATGCCGAACCAAGCATCACGGCTAGGGAGGATTTGGGCGCGGGCTTGCTGACGATTGATTAAGGTGGTAACGGCGGCGGGAATGTAAAATTCAGCTTTCGGTTGCTGGACTTGCGTTTGCAGAAATTCAATGAAAAGCTGTTGCAGTTGCGGGAAAATGGCGGGAGTAAAGCCCCACATGTTCATGGAAACCATTTCATCACCGCTGAGAGTGCGGGGTTGGCCTTGCGCGTCGGTATATTTCGCTTGTTGACCGACTTTTTCAATATTAGTAATTTCCGTCACGGTTTGAATCAAATTGTTTGAATCAGCCTGGCATAAACCACGCGCCACCGTGCCGAAATCGGAGAGAGTGTTACGCAAGGTAAAGCCCACGAGGGCGTAATCGGTGGAGGTTGACCAGGCTTTGGGGGGGAGGTTTTGAAAATGGTCACGAATAATTTGATAGGAACTTGTCCCGTAATAATCGTCTGCATTAATTACCGCGAAGGGTTCATGCACCAGGTCAGCCGTCATTAAAATGGCGTGACCTGTCCCCCAGGGTTTTTGGCGGTCAGGCGGAACAGTGAAGCCGATGGGGAGGTTGGTTAATTCTTGAAAGGCGTATTCAACCGTAATATGGGTCGCAAATTTATGCCCAATGGCTTGGCGAAAGGCGGCCTCAATATCATGGCGAATAACGAAGACGATTTTGCCAAAGTCGGCGCGAATTGCGTCATAAATGGAATAATCAAGCATGGCCTCGCCATGCGGGCCGATGGGGTCAATTTGTTTGAGGCCACCGTAGCGACTGCCCATGCCTGCGGCCATAACAACCAGAGTTGGTTTCATGAGGCTGTATCGTTAGTCATCAGATGACTAAAAAAGTTACCCTAAATGGGTGGTCATATTTATTAAGGTTGTGGTGATGGGGTGAAGGGGATAATGCTGGACAAAAATAGCGTTATTATTCAAATTCATAATTTCATCGGCATGGGGCAAGGTAAAAACGGTGTCACAATGATAAATCCGTTTCACTTCTTGTTGCACCTCACTATCATTGAAGCCGGACGGCAGTTCATTTAAAACCAACATGATTTGGGGCGGCGGCTGAAAATGGCGAGTGACTTCAACGGTGACGCTAGAGCCTTGATAATCTTGGGCATCGGGGCGTAAAACTATCACTAACATGTCAGAAATATTAATGGTGAATAAGGTTTCTTCTTGCAGGCCCGCATAGAGGTCAATCAGTAGCACGTCTAAATTGAGGGTCTCAATCAGTTTTTCAAAGGCGATGGCTAATAAATTATCCGCATACCCTTTGCGTAATATTTTGTTGATATTACCCAAGACATCGGGCTTGGCGGGGACAAGATACAGGGAGGGATGATGGCTTGGCACGAGCAGCGTATGAGTGGCAGTTTCAATCGGGCAGTCACCCCACAAATAGTCATTTAAGGTGGCCGTTGGGTTTGCCAAGCCAAATAAAGCATTTAAAGTGGGTGATTGAAAATTGGTATCAACCACTGCCACTCGTTTACCTTGTTGCGCCAGCAGGGTGGCTAAATTAGCCACTAACGTTGATTTGCCTGTACCGCGACGAAATGAGTGAATTGAAATAATTTTAGCCATGGACGTATTTTACCTTTATTCGTGACCTGGTTCTGAGGTTGAAGGGCGGCGGTGTCGTCGCTCACGCATTTGCTGCGCCTTAGCTTGTAACTCCGCAAACCCTTCAGCTTCGACAATGGCTTTGACAGATTGTTCACGTTTAGCTTCATCAATTTGGATTCGCAGTTGAGTAATTTCTTGGCGTAAGGTTTGTTCACGTTGATAGGCTTCAAGGGCGGCAACGGCTAAGGTGGAATAGGATTCCATCAATTCTTGAATATTGTCATCAAATGGAATAATTTGCTGGGTGTCAGGGTCTTGAGCATTCACTAATTGCATGGCTCCGATGACTTTCAATTGGTTATTTTTTAAGGGAACACTGAGATACGAGATGGTGCGATAGCTGTCTTGGTGTCCAAAAAGGGTATTTTCGGTGGCCTTAAATCGCTCATCTTGATAACGGTCAGGAATATTAAGGGTTGTCCCCTGTAAAACAGTTTGCCTGGCAATTTGATGGTCAAGGGATTGCCCCAATTCTTTTTCTTTCATGGGGAGTTTACTCATGGTGACGGCATGACCACTTTTGCCCCCCATTGTAATATTGAGACTTGTGTTGCGAATAATAACTGCTTCGAGTACATCTTCAGGGGTGCGTAAATATAACGTTCCGCCATCGGCATGACAAAATTCTTGCGCTTCCACCAACATGGTTTCGAGTAAACGGTTAAAATCTTTTTCCGAAGAAAGTTGTACCCCAATGGGGATAACGACATCTAACAAGCTATCGGCGCGCTCTTTTTCCGTTCGCACCTGAAATAAAGTGTCGCGTAACTTGGCCGTCATATTGTTAAAGGTATGGGCTAACGTGCCAATTTCATCTTTCGATTCGGCAATTGCTTGCGCTTCTAAATCACCCTTACGAATCTGTTCAGCAACAGCAGTTAAACGACCCACTGGCCCCGCAATGGTTTGATAGAAAACGAAAGATAAACCCAAGCCCAAGATTAAGGCGATTAAACCACTGGTGGCCGTCCGTCCATTGGCAATAACCAAATCGTCGCGCCCTTGATTCAGGTCGGTTTTGAGCAACGTTTGCTGGTGGGTGGTTAAATTACTCAGAGCCGTTTGCATTTTGTCAGCTAGAGGTACGGCTTTGGTACGAAATAAATACAAATCTTTGCGCCATTCCTCACTTTCTAGTTGCTTAAAGAGTTCCGCAGGAAGTTTCAAAAAAGCGATGCGATTTTGGTCAATTTTATTCAATAAGTTTTGCTGATTGGTATTAAAGTTGCGCTTATTTTGCAGCAATCTGTCCCAGTTATTTTGATTAACGGTAAAATTACCTTCATATTCCAACCTAAAAATACGGTTACGGGTCGTAATATAACCGCGTAAAGCCGAGAACATGGAGGCAAAACTGCCCTGAAATTTAGCCATATCTTCGAGCCGTTTGAGATTGTCGGCGGTTGCTTCATTTTCACCTTGTGACTCAATCATGGTATTAATATCAATTAAGACATTCCCCGCCAACTCTGAACCCTGGGTGGCTAATAAAAAATAGGCGGGTTCACGGTCAAGTTGGTCATCTCGCAAAGCAAACAGTTCGTCAGGTAAAGTAGACCAGGCGGTAAAATTACGCTCCAACTCCTGTAAATTGGCTTGGTCTGCGGCATCTAACTGGGTCGTTAGGTTATTTAAGTCAGCCAAATTTGCAGCAAAAGCGGCCTGGTTATTGGTATAACTCTCGCGGTAGATCGGGTCGCCCAAAGCCAAATAGCCCCGCACATCCGATAACATCCGTAATAAATTGGCCTGGGCTTGGGCGGAAATCAAGGTGGCTGGCACGCGCAAATCATTGGTGGTATTGATTTTAGCGGTCGCGCTTAAACTACCCATGTAACTAAAGGCAATAATCGTTAAAGCCAACAAAACTAAAATCCCAAAACCAATGGTTAATTTTTGGCCTAGTTTAAGGTTATGCAAAATGGGTATCCGCGCCAGAAAAGCCATTTTGGGTGGCGGGGTCTGGGTTGGTAGCAGGGGTGAGGTCATTATTTTCGCCTCCAATCCTTAATATTCCAGGTTTCTGAGTCCCACGGGGTCGGGTCAAAGCCCTCAATGCTGTTGCTCATTCCTGAGAGTTGCCCTAAGCGTACTAAAGGTATCGTAACCACTTCTTCCGTCAGCAGATCATTCATTTGAATAAAAATTTGCTGCCGTTTTTCAGGGTCTAACTCTTGTTGAGACTGAGCATATAAGGCATCATAGCGCGGGTCACACCACCGCCGAAAGTTAAAACCCGAATAATTATTTGCCTTTTGGGGGATTTGGGAGCAGGTCCAATATTGGAAAAATGGACCTGGGTCAGGGCTAGGACTAATCCAATCAGCATCTTGCATGTCTGCTAAAAATCGACCATTATGGTCAGGGTTAGACATATCCCCAAAGAAAATAGCCCCATCTGTTACCTTTAACTCCACATCAACCCCAATAGAAGTCAAATCTTTTTGGACAATTTTTTGTGTTTCTTGCGTAGCTTGGCTACGGTAGGTTTGATATAATACTACCAACTTCACCCCGTTCTTATCCCGAATCCCGTCGTTATTACTATCTTTCCAGCCAGCGTCATCCAACAAGGCCGCCGCTTTAGTTAAATCAAACGTATAAAATACGCGGTCAGATTTATATTGTGGGGGGGTTACTAAAATAAAGTTGGTTTTTTCAGCCGTAAAACCATACACTTTAGCAATTGCTTCCCGATTAATCGCGTAGGCAAATGCCTGGCGAACTTTTGAGTCTTTAAAGAAGGGATGAGGGAATTTAATACTAGAGCGTTCTCCGTCAGCTGTTTCTTTATTTGGGTCCGTCCAATTGAGTTCTAACTGTTCCACATCATTGCCCAAATTAGCCACGATTTGCCCTTGTTTTTTGGATAAAGTGGTTAAATTATCGGCGGGGGTTAAGTTCCAGGCATAATCTGTCTCGGCTGCTTCCAACACTAAACGGGCGACTTCATTAGCTGTCCCACCCCCTCTAATTTCAATGGAGCTAAAACGACTATCAGATTTTTCTCTAAAAAAAGGATTGGGTTCTAACTTTATTTTGATGGTTTTTATCAGTTGGGTGCCTAAAAAGACAATTTCTTGCGGCTTGATACCAGGGGGTAATACCCGATAAGGTCCTGTGCCGACAGGCTCTAAATTTGCGGGGGCTTTAGCCGCGTTAGCTCCATTGTATTTCTCAAACAGATGTTTAGGCAGAATCATCCCGCCAACACCGACAAAAGGTATTGCCCAAATCGGGGTGGCCTCCTTAAAATTGACCTTAATAGTATGGTCATCTATTGCTTCTACACTTGCTAT
>JAIFLK010000117.1 GCA_020049115.1 Chloroflexota bacterium
ATGCCGCAGTTTGGCAGGTGTCTGTCGGTGAAGCAGGAAGTAAACATCATTTATGGCCTGGTGTCATAGATGAGTAAGTTTTATAGAACGGATTGTAAGCGAATTGAGCCACAACCCATGAGTAACGTAGCAGCGCAAACCAAGATTAAGTAATGGCCTATTTGCTTCATGGTGTGTCCAATGTTGGGTTCATAGAGGAGTCCACAATTCTTCCATCTGTAAATAATTGGGGGATTAATCAAGGAGTCCGCAATTTTTTGCGGGCTATCCGCAAAAAATTGCGAACTCCTACGTAAGTCACATACAACAAAAAGTCACGACTTTAGTTTAGAAATAATTTGTATTACTCCATAGCCATATAAAACCAAAGCCAGAATGAGAGACAAGACAATAGATAACCCAAAAGTGAGCCAATCAGGGCGAGGCAACGTATCGGTCCAGGGTTCAGCCCCTAACGCCTGCATACCAATTTTGGCTTTTTCTTCGTTCGTGGGGCTGACCTCGCTCAGGGCATGGAGTTGTTGCACCGCTTCCACAATTGAGGTTTGGTCATCCGAAAATTGAATAGAATTACGAAAGGCTTGAATGGCCTCGCGGCGGCGACCTTTAGCCAGATAAGCCAAACCTAAATTAATGTAGGCTGGGCCAAAATGATTATCACTTCGCAAGGCTTGGCGATAACGGGCAATGGCATCATCATATTGTTGCGCTTCGTGAAACTCAGTGCCAACCTTAAAATGAGCTTCCGTAATATTATCGCGCCGTTTCTGTGAATTGATGGCCTTGCTAGACTTGGCCTGCGGAGCTAAAAGCTCGGCTTGCGCTTGTTGGGCAGTCCAATGTTCCTTAAAGAAAATAACGAGTGAAAAAATAGCGGTGAAGCCATCAAAGCCAGGCAATGGCACTAATAGACTCACACAGGTTATCACTAAACTGCTAATGAAAATATACATGGTGAGTGAGGCCACCATGCCCATAAAACTAAAGGTTTCTTGAGCCGTCCCATGAATGGGGGTAAACAAGGCTAACACCTCATTGGTGGTGGACCCACTGCCATAAATGAGCGTGGCAACGGTGATTAACATGGCTAAAAAGCCCGCCAACGTCAGGGTTAAACTAGCCAGTGGGCCAGACATCGCCACAATAAACAAGCCCAAATATTTCCCGCGTAGCTTATTCGGGTCAACTTGGAGGGTTTTAGGCCAACCTAACCAACCCGTCATGAGAAAAGCAATTGAGCCGAAGGTGGAAATATGTTTGAACGGGTTAAGGGTAATTTTCCCGTCCTCAACTTGCGAGTAGTCACCCAGTAAATAGGCGGCTAAGGTATGGCCTAGTTCATGGACGGTGAAGCCAAGCAACATGCCAGGAATAATGAGTAATTTTGTCCATTCAATGTATAGTTCTTCGTTCATTATTTATTAGGATTTACGCCACAAATTTTACGAAATAAAATGCGCTAATTCGTGGTATAAACCTTATTTTATAGCCGTTCGATTTCTGACACTTCTAGCCCAGTGATTTTAGCAATTAACGCTAAATCCAAACCTTCCTGCCGCATCTTACGGGCTGTTTCCATTGCTTTGGCCTGTTCGCCTTCTTGACGGCCCGCCGCCAACCCTTCAGCCCGCCCTTCCTCACGTGCATGAACTAACGCCCCGCGCTCATCTTGTATCCGCATCCCCCGATATTCATACGCCTCCAAATCAGCCTCACTCCAACCAAATTGGTCAGCCTCAGCGTAAGCCATCTGCAACGATGACTCGATCACATGCCCTGGCACCACCTGCAAATCTTCGGCATGTTTGATAAAATAAACCCACTTTTCCAACACCGACTGGATTTCATGTTCTTGTTTCGTAAATTTTGGCAATTCAATGAAATTTAGCTCCAAATCTTTAAACTCGCGCCGATGGGTTTGCGTATCCAAAATTTGGTGGCGACTCAAATAACCCCGTTTGCGTTTGAACAGGATAAAATCCAAAATGCCAATAAAGATAACTTCATTTAGTTTAGGATAATCCTCGCCTCGTTCAATTTGGTTCGCATACGCTTTGGCCAGGTAATAAGTGAACCGTTTTTTAACCCCCGCCACGTATGCAATTTGCATTTCAATAATATAACTAATACCACGTTGGTCTGTGGCGCGCACATCTAAAATGGTTGTTTTCAGATTTTCTAACTTGGGGGTTTGATAAGGATTAAGAATCTGTACGCTTTGAATGGCTTTAGAGCCACGCAGATTCAACACTGCATTAAGAAAGCCAATCAAAATAGCCGTTTTATTTTCATTACCAAAAATTTTTCTAAACGCGACATCATTTTTAGGATTAACAAATTTCATGGCTATATCCTTCCTTTACCCTATTCTTCAGCAATGGTAAAAAAAACCTCCAAACTATCAATCATCGTCTCACCATAAAACATCTCGGCACGGACAAGTAAGGGGTTAACGACCTGCTCTGTTCGCAAATGTAAGGTTAAAGTTACATGCTCTTCCTGATATTCCACAATAAATAGCCCCGCAACTTCGTGGGCAGTATTATCTAAAATAACGAGGCTCAGGTTAGGGTAGGGGCTAGAAAAATAGTCACTTGCGCCATCAGCAGGCATGGTGAGAGTGATATTGGGGATAAGCGTAGGGAGATTAGCCACCACTAAATCTACCGTAATACGGCGGCGGTCAGCTAAAACAGTGGGTTGGAGAGAGGTTATCGTTGGTTGAGACATATTACAAGGGGACGGCAATATGAACGGTTGTCCCTTTACCAGAAGCGGAGTCAATATCACATTTACCACCAATCGCCTCAGAACGTTCAAATAAATTAATCATGCCGAGGCTACTGCGTTGGTCGTAAGTGGCGCGGGTTTTTTCCACATCAAAACCCACCCCATTATCTTTAATTTCGGTCAAAAAGATGTTTTTATCAATTGCCACCGTAATTTTTATTTCACTGGCGCGGGCATGTTTCCTGGCATTACCCACCGCTTCTTCCACAATAGCGAATAATACACCCTCTTTTTCAGGTGGCAAGTTACCATTATAGCCCTGATTTCTGACGATAACTTTAAATGATTCCGTAGCATTAAGACGTTCCGCAAAGCCTTCCAGAGCCGCAATTAACCCTTTTGTTTCTAAAATCACTGGGCGCATGGCAAAGAGCATGGTACGAATCTCTTTGGTGGTCTTTTGAGCAATATCCTCAACCTTGATAATTTCTTCTTGCGCTTTAGTTATATCATTATGTTTCAACAATTGTCGAATAAAATTCAGCCGCATGGCAATGGTGGCAATGGATTGAGTCGGCCCGTCATGTAAATCACGCGCCAATTTACGGCGCGCATCTTCCTCTTTCGCCAGAATTTTTTGCTGTTCCCGCTTTAAATCCTCAATCAACTGCGCGTTTTCCAACGGAATGACCACCTGACTACAGAGCGTACTTAAGAGTTTTTTATGTAATTCTTGGTAAAATCCTTCGGCTTTGGTGGCGAACAACACCACCCCATAAGTATCAAGCCCCACCCGCAAGGGCGCGCACACCGCCGAGTTATACTCTCGTAATGAACGCATGGCCTTGAGACCCTTATCATTTTTTATGTTATTATTGATAATAGGTTCTGCTTCATGGATGGCCTGGTCAATGATTTTAATATTTGCCTTAACTAATTGGTCTTTATCCGAATTAGCCACATTATGCCCCGCCACAATATTAAGTGCTTCGTCACTATTTTGAAACAATAAGGCCATGCCCAACACCTCAGAAGCATCTTTGCTTTTAGTCGCTGGCCCCATGGCCGATGAGCCTAAATCAATTACTTTTTGTAATACGTCGCGATAATCCAACGTCGAGCTAAGAACACGCGCCATTTTAGCCACTAGCTCACCCTGTTGATTAGCAATATTTAGCTGGGCAATCTTGACATCTTTCTCTAAATTAAGCCGCTTATGTTGCTGATTGGTATACACCACCAACATTAAGCCCACAAAAAGTAGCGTAATAATAATGACACAAACTGCCAGTAACACTGACATGGGTTCAACGGCTAATATAGCTAATTCTAACAATGACCACCATAATCCTTTTCTTAACAAAAAAATGAACGTTAATTTTAACAATAAAAACATCTTTCGTTCTCCCCAAAAGCCATCCTTAACCTAATCGCAACAAAAATCAGCCCTTTAATTTATTCTTAACCGCTAAACTATGGGCTAAATCCGCTTTAGCTCCTAACCGTTCAAATGTTTCAATCGCTTCAGTCAAATAAATTGTAGCAATTTCTGGTTTAAGCGGAAAACTAAAATCTAACAAAGCTAACGCATGTTTCGTTTTAGCTATCTCATATTCATTAGATAATTGCATTAAAATATCTAAACTAGAACGTAAGGTGGTGGCCGCTTGAGGGTAATAGCCCTGCGCTTGCTGAATTTCACCTAAAATCCGTTGCGACATGGCCTGCTCCAATAAAATTTCCTGTTCCTTGCTCTGATTGATAGATTTCTCAATATGAACTAAGGCTTCATCAAAAGCATTCGTTTTGAGGTAAAACATGGCCCAACATCGCTCTATCTCAGGTGTTAATTTTTCTGAATTAACCTTTTCCAAAACTATTTGGCTCTGTTTAAGGTAATTTTCCGCCTCGGTCAAATTCTCTTGGGCTAAACAAAGTTGCGCTAAATTGCTTAAAATCGCCGCCTCAAAGAAAGCCGACCCCACCTGTTGCCACATGGTCAAACTTTGCTGATATAACTCCGCCGCCCGTTCATAATCGCCCCGCTTAAAGGCAATTTGCCCCAAATGGCTCATGGCTCGGCCCTGGTCAAAGGTATCGCCAATCTCTTGCTTCATCAAAAGGCTTTTTTGCAGCGCATTGGTGGCCTGCTCCCAATTCACTTGGTCAGCGTATACATTCGCCAAATTGATATAAGCGCGTGATAAACCCTCCAAATCATTCAAATTTTCATACACCCGCAAACTCTGTTGGCATAACTCCGCCGCTTTCGTTAAATTACCCAAATTACGATAACTGCTACCCAACAAATAATACGCCTGTGCCACCGCCTGCTGACCTTTCGGCGTGTCGATAGATAACGCCGTATCTAACCCCTGCTGCGACCAGGTAATGGCAGTTTGGCTATTGCCCTGGTAATAATAAATTTCCGCGCCCAAAAGATAGACTTTGGCTAACTCAATCGTGGGAACATTTTCATCTAAATAAGTTAAGGCATGTTGCAAAGCCAACAGCGCGGCCTCAAAATTACCTTGCTTTTTATAAACCCGCGCAATCTTTCGCTGTAAGTCCGCTAAATGTTGTTTTTGGGTCGGGCTACTTTCCTCCGTCTCCACCATGCCGAAGGCTTGGAGATAATTTTGTAAAGCCTCTTGATAAAGCCCCAACACAATCAGCAATCGCCCCAAAGATTCATGCGCCCGCAACTTAAAAGCCGCCAATTCTTTGGCCTTATCCGCTTCTAGCTGCCCAAACATGCTCACCACCCGTTGATACCATTGCAAGGCAGTTTGGTTGGCATACGCCGCTTCTGTTTGCCCCGCGACTTCAATGCCATAAAAAATCGCCTTCTCAAATTTGCCTGCCTTACTATAATGATAGGCCAACGGCTCAATAGCCGCCGCTTCCCCTTCAGGGTTAAGTTTATACCGTTGCTCAATGGCCTTCCCCGCCTGCAAATGTAAGGCCCGTTGGCGCAACAAGCCCATTTCATCATATAACACCTGTTGAATCTCGGCATGATTAAAACTCAACATCGGCGCACCAAAGACTTCATGAATAAGTTGCCGCTCCAACGCCACATCCAACCGTTCCAACACCTGCCATTCCGATAAACCACTCATGGCCTGCAAATCGGCCAGCCTAAAGGTACGCCCTAAAATCGCGGCCTGGCTTAACAAGCGTTGCGTATCACGATTCAGGTTTCGCAACCGATATAACACCGCATCACGCACCGTTTGGGGCAAATCAATTTCAGTCAAATTACCAAAATTCCAACTGTCCCCCTCCCGATTGATAATCCCTTTATCCAACAAACCCGTTACAACTTCTTGCACATAGACCGGGTTGCCCTCCGTATGTTGATAAATCCGTTCAATCAAACGTGTGGGAATCGGGTCAGCAGGGGTGGCTTCAGCCGTGGAGGTCACATCTTCGGGCGAGGTTAAAATATTGGCTAACAACTGCCCCACTTCCACCTGATTCAACCGTTGGAGGGTAATTGTATTGTAACCTGGTTGGCGACCCAACGAGCGTAACGCATCCATTAAGGGGTGATTAATGGCTAAATCGGTATCACGATAAGTGCCAATAATTAACAAATTAAGGGGCGAACAGTGGCGGGCTAAATGGCTGAACATGTGCAAACTGCTCTCATCAATCCAGTGCATATCCTCCAAAATAATCAGCCATGGTCGAATGCGCGTGGCCGCGCTAATAAATTGCGTCACCGTCGTCATAAGGCGTAACTGCTCTTGTTTTGGCTCTAAGGCTGCCGCTTTGGGTAAATTAGGCAACAGTTTATGCAAATCAGGCACTAAACGGGCCATTTCGCTCAACAAATGGTAACTTTGTTGCTCAATCACTTCGGGCGGAATAGTCTCAAAATAAGCCTGAAACATGCCAATAAAGGGGCGATAGGTGCGGCTGCCTTCCCATTCTTCGCAATATCCTGTTAGCACCCCGCCCGATTGGGCATGAGCCGCTAACTCGCTCACCAACCGCGTTTTACCAATGCCCGTTTCACCCACCACAAAAACCAACTGCCCATGTCCATTTTGCGCCGCCTGCCACGCGTTTAATAAAGTCTCCAATTCAGGCTGGCGACCCACTAAAATTCGTTGGGTTTGCACCGCTGTGGGTGCGTCCAGTTGATTGCCCCGATAGAGGACAAGGCTATTTAATATTTTGTAGGCTTGTTGGGCATTGGCATAACGGTCATTAGGATTTTTAGCCAGTAATTTGAGGATAAAATGTTCTAAAGCATTCGATAATTGGGGGTTACGTTCACGTAACGACGACGGTTGGGCATCCAGGTGCGCTTCCATAATATCATGCTCATTTATACCATCAAAAGGATGTTGGCCCGTAAACATCTGATACAAAATAACTCCCAGAGCATACAAATCGGTGCGCGCATCAATGGGATGGCCTAAAATTTGTTCGGGAGCTAAATAATGCGCCGAGAGCAATGCCAATGGGCGGTCTAATAAATTGACCCCCTCCTCTAGCCACCCCATGCCAAATCGCTTGACCTTCACCACCGCAGTTCTAGGGTTACGTAATGGCCCAGTAATAGATTTGGTCAACGGCTTATTATCTGCGCGAAAATGTAATATTACGTTCTTTGGTTGTAAATCCCCATGCACTTTGCCCCGACTATGAGCGTAATCTAAGGCACGGGCGATTTGCACCCCAATATCTAACGCTTCGTAAGGCGGCATGGCCTCACTGGTTGTGTTAAGAATTTCATGTAAGTTTGGCCCTGGCGCAAACTCCTCCACAATAAAGGCTAAATTCGCCGTCCAACCACAATCATAAATATCTACCACATTCACATGTTGTAAGTTAATCATCTGCTCGGCTTGACGCAAGAAACGCTCCACTGATTTTTCGCTGAAAGAAACCGATAGAATCTTAATAATCACGGGGCGGTGATTCAATTGTAAATCCGTCGCCCGCAAAATCGCCCCCAAACGACCCACATTCAATTTCTGGTCAATTTGGTAACGTCCCTTAATTAATTGCCCTGGTAAATTGAGTGACTGGCGTGTTTGCAGCGCATCAATCGCCGCCTCAACCGAGGGATAAATGGCGAAGAAATCCAAAAAGCCCGCCAATTCAATAATATGGCGCACATGAGAGGATGGATTGGCTAACACAATGGTGGAATTTTTATGCTGGCGGCGGAGTGAAATGAGAGCCTTTAAGCTGGCAGTGGTCAACGTCTCCACTTGAGTCAGGTCAATAACCGAACTCGCACCACTTTCCAACTCCTGTAGGCGGGCAAGTTGTAACTCTAATTTATCCACGCCCCGTTCATCAAAAATCGTGGTCGGCGTAATAATCGCCGTCTCTTTATCAGGCAACATTTGCAAACTGACCGCACCATGCGGGGTCAAATCCAGCGTCAACCCCTCATACGCCACAATCACCTCACACACGGGACGGGCAATGGTTTGAATTTGATATTCAATGGTATTACGTTGAATATCGGCCAGAGTCGTATCAGAATAAGTTGGGTCATGGTGAAATAAAATCAACTTCCGCACATTGGCCGCCCGCGCCAAATCCGCCCCAATCATGGCCGAGCTATGCCCCCAATCCACCTTTTCCAACGCCTCACCCAACGTAAACTGAGCATCAAAAATCAGGGCATCGGCATTACGATAAAAGTCAATATAAGGCTGCAAATGAACTTGGTCTAAATTTTTATATTCCGCATCACTCGCAAAAACAAAGGTACTGTAATCATCTTCAAAGCGGAACGCATACGCCTCGCCAGGATGCACCGTTTTTATGGTATTTATCTTAATTTGGTCAATATAAAAAAGTTCATTTGGCACAATCTTAATAAATTGACGCGTCGCCCGCATATATTCTATCGGCACGGGAAAATTGATAAACTTCTGCTGGTCATGGAGAACCGCCTCAATATCATGCACACTGTAAATGAAAAGTTTATTCCCTGGCACAAACGCGGGGCGGAAAAACGGAAAACCCTGAATATGGTCCCAATGAGCATGGCTAAACAACAGGTGAATTTCGCCCTGACCCCGCCCACATGGGCCATCCATCAACGCCAAGCCCAATTCACGAATCCCCGACCCCGCATCAATAATGATGATTTTCTGGTCAGTTTGAATTTCCACACACGCGGTATTACCACCCGCCGTACCCGACATTAACGGGGGCAAATTATCCACGTAATTTCGCACAATCTGGGGGTCACGCGCGTTAATCCGCGCCGCACCCAATACAGCCTGATAAATCTTCTCTTTGATTTCTTCAGGTTTGAGTGGTGAAGGAATTGAACCACGCGCCCCCCAAATTTTAATTTTCATAAACATCTACCTATTGGCATGAGTGCCGTTTTTATAAATCAAGTAATGACTATTGTTATTGCTCTATTTTACGCTAAAATGGTCTATCCTCAAATATAAGGGAGTGAAAATATTGCCTCCCTGATAATTCCCGCTAACATGGCCTTTATCAAAGAGATTCCGTACTATCTTCTGGAGTCGCAAAGCTTGCTTTGTGGCGCAAAGCAAGCTTTGCGACTCCAATTTATGACCTCGCGTAGTATAGTTCATGCGCTAAACTACGGGCTTTCATTTCAGCCTCAATGGAATCCCATTGCTCATTCCAATCGTTAACCTCAACCTCATTCATAGCATTGTGATTTATTTCAATACACGTTGCTCCCGATTTTGTAGGTAATGTTACATTACTCAATCTTGGCGGGGTGTTTTTAATCTGAGCCACCAATTTAAGCAACTCAGAGTCATTTGACGGACTTGGCTTGTCACTCCAAAAAAGTTGTAACCGTTGTATCAGTCGCCATAACTCTAACAAATATGTCTCAGGTAACGTATCAATCAATTGATGTAACTGTTCACGAATCGCCATAACGGTCATTATAACCTCCTCGAAGAACCTCACCCCAACCCTCTCCTACGTAGGAGAGGGAGCAAAATCTCCCCCCGATGTCGGGGGGATTAAGGGGGGTAGGTTTGGCTTCCTGAAAAGAAATCCCATGAAACAAAATCATCTCATCACTCTCGGCCTAGCCCTGCTCATTCTTGGCTACACCACCTTTTTCACCAGCCAACTCACCTTACATTACTATTCCTTCGGCTCACGCGCCTTTGATTTAGGCAACATGGGGCAAGCCATCTGGAACACCTCGCAAGGTCGCTGGTTTCATCAAACCAACCAACCTGGAGCCAACAACCGCCTCAGCCTGCATGTTGAGCCGATTTTAATTCCCCTCTCATGGCTCTACTACATCTATAGTGGCCCCGAAATTCTCTTTCTGGTACAGAGTTTGGTGGTCGCATTAGGGGCAATCCCCGTCTTCGCCCTGGCCCGCGCCAAACTTGGCACAATTACCTGGGGTTTCATTTTTGCCCTGATTTATCTCCTCTTCCCCGCCCTCCAAGCCGCCACCCTGCTCGACTTCCATGCCGTCACCCTCGCGCCCACCTTTTTGCTGGCCGCCTTCTACTTTTTAGAGCGCAATCAGCCCAAACCCTTCGGCCTCTTTGCGGTATTAGCTGTGGCCTGCAAAGAGGATATGACGCTACTCGTCCTAATGTTAGCCCTCTACGCCCTCATCATCAAGCGTCAATATCGGCTAGGTGGCGTAACATTGGCCTTATGTTTCACTTGGGCCGCCATCGCGGTTTTCGTCATCCCGCCCATGTTTGCCCGCACCGACAACATTCATTGGGGTAGGTATTATCACCTCGGCCACAGCCCTAGCCAAATTGTCTTGAATCTATTTTTACAACCGCAGCTATTTTGGCAACATTTAGTGCAAGTGCAAGCCCTCAATTATCTCTCTTTATTACTGCAACCCACTGCCTTTATCGCCCTGCTCAATCCTGTCACTTTATTACTCGCCCTGCCCTCATTGGGTATCAATTTATTAAGTGACTTCCCCGCCATGCAAGAGGTCAATCATCTCATCTACGCCGCGCCGATTGTCCCCGCGATAATAATTAGTAGTATTTACGGTGTGGCGAATTTACGCAAATACCTCACCCCAGCCCTCTCCTACATAAGAGAGGGAGCAAAGTCTCCCCCCGATGTCGGGAGGATTAAGGGGGATAGGGGTGATGAACACCCTCACCCCTACCCTCTCCCAATGGGAGAGGGAGCAAAGTCTCCCCCCGATGTCGGGGGGATTAAGGGGGGTAGGGGTGATAAACTCCCTCTCCCCCTGGGAGAGGGTAGGGGTGATAAACTCCCTCTCCCCCTGGGAGAGGGTAGGGGTGAGGGGAAAAAGCCGTGGCACTCCTGGTTCAACCTCATCATGGGCGCA
>JAIFLK010000123.1 GCA_020049115.1 Chloroflexota bacterium
CCCAAAGGGCGAGGGAGCAAAATGTCACCCCTCGCCCTTTGGGAGAGGGGACGGGGGTGAGGGTGATTTTGGGATGTTTTAAATCTTGGAACGGCCTAATCATTTTTTATTAAGGTTTGTTTTTTTTTTTTGAAATATATTTTAATCGTAAACTCTACTAATTGCTCTTTACCTGACATGGTGCTATAGTTAACCTTACTTTTTTATTAAAATTATGGGGCAAACGATGACTAAATTAATGACGAGCAAAAATGAAGTAAATTTTCCTGTGGTGGTCTTGGGCGGCGAAGATATTGAGGCTATCTGTGAAACTGCGTTTGCGGATATTCCCCTGGATTGTGGCCTGGCCTTTATTATTTTTCAAGTGGGTTTTGTGGATTTAGCCAAGCCATTCCCTCATTGTGACCCGTTCACGGTCGTTAATGTGGTGGCTGGTTTAGAAATTGCCGCCAATCATATTTATTTGGTGTCACCCTATCAGCCCATGTTCTTAAAAGAGGGGCGTTTTTATCAGCCTCAGCTTACTTCAGATATGGAAATGCCGTCACTTTTTGATACTTTCTTGCAGTCGTTAGCCACGGAATTGGCGGAAAAAATAATTTGCCTCATTCTTTCTGGCTCAGGCAATATGGGGAGTCTTGGTTTAAGGACAATTCATGAGCTAGGGGGGTTGGTGATGGCGCAAGAGCCGACCTCTGCCGATTGCCCCGAAATGCCGCAACATGCCCTGAATACAGGACTGGTTGATGTAGTGTTACCCTCGACGGAATTGGGGGTGCAATTATGGCATTATCTCCGCCATAATTTTCCCATTCAACCGCAAAGCAGTTCGGCGGAAGAAATTGCGACTAGCTTACAGCAAATATTTAAAGTGGTGCGAGCGCAAACTCACCATGACTTTTCGATGTATAAAGAAAAAACCGTGCTACGGCGGATAGAACGGCGCATGGTGATTAACCAAATTAATCAATTAACGGCTTATGTCGAGTATCTTACGGCTAATTCAGTCGAGGTGGAGGCGTTACTCAAAGAATTGCTGATTAGCGTGACCACGTTTTTTCGTAATCCTGAGAGTTTTCAAGCTCTCAATCAAACCGTATTACAAAAATTATTACGCTTACGTTCCGAGCAGCAGCCTTTGCGGATTTGGGTGCCAGGGTGCGCGACGGGTGAAGAGGCTTATTCCCTGGCCATGTTATTGGTGGAAGGGCTAGATAAGGTAGACCACGCGGTCAAAATTCAAATTTTTGCCACCGACATTGACCGTGTGGCGATTGAAAAAGCCCGCTTAGGGGTTTATGGGGCTGATATGGTTAATGAGGTTTCGGCGGAACGGCTGACTCGTTTTTTCCATCAGCGAGAGCAACATTACTGCGTTAATAAAGAAATTCGGGACATGATTATCTTTGCGGTGCAGAATATCATTCATGAACCCCCTTTTTCCCGCCTGGATTTAATTAGCTGTCGTAATGTATTGATTTATTTGAAGCCTGAATTACAACACAAAATTCTGGACTTATTTCACTATGCTTTGTTGCCAGAGGGCTTTCTGTTTCTCGGCCCCTCGGAAACGTTGCGCGAATTGAGCAAACATTTTGCGCCCATCCAACAACGTTATAATATCTTTCAATGTCTGACCATTGACCTTAGTTTGCAAACCGTGTTGAATTTTCCGACCTCGCTTTCTGGCCCATTGCGTGGGAGCGGAATAAAAATTAGCCCTCATAAAGCGACTAAAGGTATCAATTACCGTCAGTTTTTAGAGGGCTTGTTAGCCAGCCAATATGCCCCACCCTGCGTGATTATCAATGAAAAATTTAACATAGTCTATCTTCATGGGGCCATGGGCCAATATATTGACCCTTCTACGGGTGAAGCCTCCCTGAATATCATGCATTTAGCGGCCAGCGGGCTAAAAATTCCGTTGCTAACGGGTCTTCGCCAAGTTTTCGCCGAGCGGCAAAAGTTGGTCTATGAACGGGTGCCGCTAGGAAATAACGGGGCAACTGCCAGCATTAACCTCATTTTTCAGCCCATCACTGAACCGATGGCGTTGGCGGGGTTAGTGGTGGTTCTTTTTGTAGAGACGCTCACGCTTGAATCGGTGGCGGTCGCCAAGGAAGGGGCTATTTTCGCGGCAGCGGATTATGCCAATGTGGTTAAGTTAGAAAGTGAACTCACTAGCACCCATGAACAGTTACAAGTGGCGGTGGAAGAGTTAGGCACCTCTAATGAAGAGCTACAGGTTTTTAATGAATCGCTCCTCGCCTCCAATGAGGAACTTCAGACCAGTAATGAGGAACTCAACACCGCCAAAGAGGAATTACAATCGAATAACGAAGAGCTGCTGGTGATTAATGCTGAATTTAAGTTGCAAGGGCAGGAATTAACGATTGTTAATGAGGACTTGCAGCATTTACTCTTGAATGTCGGTATCGGGGTGGTTTTTTTGGATAAATTTGGCTTTATTCGTCGGGTGAACACGGCCATGGCAGGCATATTACGGCTCACTGACCTGGTAGTGGGGCAATCCTTTCTTAAAGTTATCACGGAGCCGTATCTCTTTTTGGGTCAGGCGGTTAGGTTGGCCTTAAAAACCATTGAGCCGCAAAGCCTGGAGTTTTTGGCGTTTAATGGCCTTTATTATCTGGTGAATATTTACCCCTTAAAAACGGCCCATAATACCCTGCATGGCCTGGTTATCGCCTTAACGGATATTACATCACAAAGAGCCGATAAAGTTGAATTGGCGCAACATCGTGACCATTTGGATGAGCTAGTCATTAGCCGCACCATTGAGTTAGGTGACGCGAACCGCCGCCTTTTAACCCAAATCACTTTTAACCCAAATCAGTGAACGTGAACGGATTGAGGAGGTTTTGCGTCATAGCCGTGAACAACTGCTGTATGATAATTTGCATGACAATTTAACGAAGTTGCCTAATCGTAAGCTGTTTATGCAGGAGTTAGGCCAAGCTGTCGAACAAGGGACAGGCCATTTATTTGCCGTTTTGTTCCTTGACCTTAATCGCTTCAAGTCCATTAACGATAGTCTCGGTCATCAGGTGGGGGATGAGTTGCTTATCAAGTGGGGCAACGGTTGCAAGAGAGTTTACTGACCCAAGAGGCGATTGTGGCGCGTTTAGCGGGCGATGAATTTGCCATTTTATTAAATCGGCTATTCAACCCCGAAATGGCCTCGCAACAGGCCGAATATATTACAAAGTTGTTTACGCAGCCCTTTGATATTGCGGCGCGTAAAGTGTTTGTCACCACCAGTATTGGCATTACGCTCAGTTCAAATTCCTTTGAAAATGTGGAAGATTTGCTGCATCAGGCTGATAGAGCCATGTTTGCGGCGAAATATAAACATCAAAATTGGATAGAATTATTTCAGCCCCTTGAATCTGACTATAACTTAGCCCATTTAGAATTGGAAAATGAATTGTGGGAGGCCATTAAGTTAAATCAATTAGAGCTATATTATCAGCCCATCATGGATTTGAGCGAACATAAAATAGTCGAAGTCGAGGCTCTCATTCGGTGGCAACATCCCCGTTTAGGCTTGCTCCAGCCCGACGAATTTTTAGCGTTGGCCGAGGCCACGGGCTTAATTATTCCGCTTGACCAATGGATGTTTCAGGCCGCCTGTCACCAACTTAAAGCATGGCAAACGGCGGGGCATACGGTGCGCTTGGCCTTTAACTTCTCCATTTTAACGTTACGTCATGCCTTGACGGAGGGGATTATTAAAGAAACCCTCACTGACCTCGCCTTATCGCCCAGTGATTTGACCTTAGAACTGACCGAACGCGCCACCCTAGAGGATTTAATTTCAGTGCGGCCGATTTTGGACGAACTGCAAGGGCTGGGAATTAAGTTATCGTTAGATGATTTTGGCTCAGGCCAATCTTCCCTAAAACATTTAGAACTGTTAAATCTTGATTTTATAAAAATTGACCGATTTTTTATTGCCCAAATCGGTCAAAATTCAAAAGCTGAATTTATAATTTCTACCTTGATTGATTTAGCGGAGCAATTTAATTTAACCGTCGTGGCCGAAGGCGTGGAAACTGAAGCCCAACTCGCTTTTTTGCAAGCCAAAAAATGTCGCTATGCCCAGGGCCTTTTATTCAGTAAGGCCGTCCCTGCCCATGAATTGTTGGCTCAATTAGGTGGGAAGTAACGGCTAGGTGCGCTGACCTCTGGTCGGCTCGTCTTCATGCCGACCAGAGGTCAGCGCACCCAGAAAAATTACAACGTTTCCAATAATTTACCCAACTGCTCCAAACTTACCAGATTATGCACGGGCAAAAAATGGTCAATGTGCGGTAACGCTGCCTGAATCCCCCGCGTCAATGGCTCATAATTCGCATAGCCAAGCAAGGGATTCAGCCAAATTAACCGATGGCAACTCAAATGCAGCCGCTTCATTTCCTTATCAAGCAACGTCACCTCGCCCCTATCCCAGCCATCACTAATCACCAAAACCACCGCCCCCTGCCCCAACACTCGCCGCGCCCAATCATAATTAAACGTCTTGAGCGACTCGCCAATCCGTGTGCCGCCGCCCCAATCTTGCACCACCGACATGGCCTCATCTAAAGCCGTATCAATATCACGGTGACGCAAATGTAAGGTCAGCCGCGTTAGCCGCGTGCTAAAGACAAACGACTCCACTTGTTCCAAACCATTGCTAATCACGTAAATAAATTTCAACAACACCCGCGCATACCGTTCCATCGAGCCGCTCATATCGGCAATGATGACCAATGGGCGGCGTTTCAATTTGCGCCCTTGCCATGATAGCTCTAACATTTCGCCCCCGTAGCGCAAATTGTGGCGCATGGTTCGGCGCATATCCAAATATTGCCCCTGCTTCGCCCGCATCCGCCGACGAGTGCGTCGTTGCTCTAGCCGCCAGGTCATGGCCTGCATCAGCCGATTAACCTCCACCAATTCCTCTGGCAGCAACTTAGCAAAATCTTTATGGCGTAACACCTCTTGTTCACTATAGGTGTACACGCGGTCTACCAACGGCTCTTTCGATTCCTCCGCCTCGCCATGCGCTTCCTCCGCTAACAATACTACGATTTGTTGCGGTGGTTTTTTGCGCGGAATGGCAATTTCCTCCGCTAACAATACTACGATTTGTTGCGGTGGTTTTTTGCGCGGAATGGCAATGGGTCGCCCCACATTCATCTGTTGTAATTGGTTGGTTTTGCGGGCTTGCCAAAATAGCTCAAAGGCTTGGTCAAATAAAGGGTAATGTTGCGGCTGGCTAATTAAAACCGTCCGCGCCGCGTTCCGCACATCTTGGCGGCTCGTCAGGTCAACATATTTTAACGCCTCCACCAAATCCACAATTTGGGTCGGTGTCACCTCCACCCCTAGCTCCCGCAACATTCGCCCAAATATCACAATATTTCGTAGTAAATGTCCCTGGTTAGTTGTCATTTGTCATTTGTCATACGTAAACACCTCACCCCAACCCTCT
>JAIFLK010000294.1 GCA_020049115.1 Chloroflexota bacterium
AAACAGGCGGAAAAAGATGAGCAAAAACAACCCCAGGCGGGTCAATCGGGTGATGATAAAAAGCCACCTGATGATAAATCTCAACAAACGAGTCAGGTGCAAACCGTGCGCTTGACCGCCGAACAAGCCCGCCAACTCCTTGAATCGGTGGCGCGTAATGCTCAGTCATTACAACAATATTTACAGCAACAGCCCATGGACAGCCCCGCCGACCAACCGAAAGAGGATTGGTAGGAAATGAGTTATGAGTGATGAGTTATGAGTTAACAACTCAACACTCAACACTCATAACTCATCACTTTTTATGAAGTTTCGTAATACAACTTTAGCCCTAATCCTTTGCTTGTTACTGGCCTGGTCGGTGGTACAGGCACAATCACCGTTGACCGTTTCGGTTGACCGTAATGCCCTGGGGAGTGACGAAACGTTGCTGCTGACGGTGGAGGTAACGGCGAATAGTGGCAATGCGCCGCAGCCGACCTTGCCCGTGTTTGACCATTTTAATGTGGTTGGGCAAAGTAGCTCCTCGCAAATCAGCATGATTAACGGCGCGGTGACGGCAAAAGGGATTTATCAATATCGCTTGCAGCCAACGGGCGTGGGCAGTTTCACCATTCCGCCCATTAGCGTGACCATGGATGGGCAAACGTACAATAGTGACCCCATTACGGTTGAGGTAACGCAAGGGGCTGCGCCCACGCCACCGCCTGCCGCGCCTGATAATGCGGCCAATGCGCCGACGCAACTTTCGGGGCAAGATTTTTTTGTGGAGGGGGTGGTGGATAATCCGCGCCCGTATCTCGGCCAGCAAATTTCATATACATTTCGTTTTTATCAAGCGGTGGAGGCGTATGGTTTGCAATATAACGCGCCCAAATTTACGGGTTTTTGGAATCAACAGCAACCTGAGCAAAGCCAGAAAATGATTCAAGCGGCAGGGCGGACTTATCGCTTAACAGAGTTAAAGACGGTTTTATTTCCCACCGTTGTCGGCGCAACCACCATTGACCCCGCCCATTTGCAATCCCCTAATGGCAGTTTTGATACCCAACCTGTTACGGTAGATGTACAACCTTTACCCGCCAATCCCCCCGCCGATTTTAGTGGCGCGGTGGGTGAATTTACCATCACTGCCACGCTCAAAAATGCGGCGAGTAAAGTAAATGACCCGTTGACATTATTGGTCACGCTCAATGGCTATGGTAATATTAACAATCTGACCGACCCGACTTGGCCGCAGTTACCCAATTGGCGCATTTTTCAGAGTAAAGCCACCATTAACGCCACAGCCGAGGGGGGCCGTTTAGGGGGCAGTCGAATCTATGAACTGCTCATGGTGCCTGGCAAAGCGGGTGATTATACCTTGCCGCCGATAACCTATCGTTATTTTGACCCGCAAACGGGCGAATATCGCACCGCCCAAACTGAACCCTTACCATTAGTTATTGCCCCAGGTGATGAACAAGCCCCCATGCCCGTTGTTGTTGGTGGCGATAAAGAAACCGTAACCCAATTTGGCAACGACATCCGCTATTTGAAAGTGCTTTCATTGACCTCCGCCCCCGCGCCGTTGACGGAACGCCCGATGTATTGGCTGGCCTGGTTATTGCCGCTATTTTGGTATTGGCTGGCCTGGTTATTGCCGCTATTTTGGTTAGGGGGCAATTTTGCTTGGCAACGGCGGCAACTTTATTTGAGCCAAAATAGCGGTTTAGTGCGAAGTTCACAGGCGCGCAAAGTCGCCCGTAAAGCCTTAGCTGCGGTGCGGGAAAAACCGCAAACCCTTTATGAGACGACTGAGCAAATTTTACAGAGTTATTTGGCGGACAAATTCAATCAACCCGTCGTCGGCTTGACCCACAAAGCCCTGGCTCAATTATTAACCGAGCATGGGGCTGAGGCTGAGTTGGCAAAACAAGTGCAAGATTATTTAATGGAGTGTCACATGGGGCGTTATGCGCTAGGGGGAAAAATCTCTGCCGATGCCGAGCAATGGGTGGCAAAAATGGAGCAGGTGATTGATAATTTGGAAGGTCAGTTGAAGTAAAATAAATGAGCGTTTTGTTAGGAAGATTCAAGGGGGTCAAAATTTTGACCCCCTTTTTTATTCCATGCGATGTTGTTTACGTTCGTTTACAGCCAAATACATGAGATTACTTCTGTTTACAAATGGAGTGTACCAAATTCTACGGGCGACTCTACGGTTAGTTAATTTCTGGCAGTGGCGGTAACGCGGCTTCAAATTCAGCCAAATTCTCCACGGTAAAAGCCAACTCATTGAGCCGTTCTAAGGTGGGCAAATCTAATGGCTGTAGCCGTTTATCAAATTGCTCTAGTGAAGTGCCAAAGCGTATCGCCAACGTTTGTCGAATATTCTTAAAGGCCAGTCGCCACATTTTGGCTTCCGCTTCGGCGCGCGCCTCGACGCGGCCTTTCAGTTCACCTTCGACGCGGCCTTTCAGTTCACCTTCGACGCGGCCTTTCAGTTCACCTTCGACGCGGCCTTTCAGTTCACCTTCCAGGCGGCCTTTCAGTTCGCCCTGGGCGCGCGCTTCTTGAAACTCAGGGATCATCTCGGTCCAGAAGTCGGCTAATTCTTTATTTCGTAACAATGGTAAGAGTGAGGCGATAAGACTGCGCCGACCTTCCTCGCGAATAGATTCTGCAGTAATTGTTTTTTTCACGATAGTTTCTCCTTTCAGCCATAATTTTAACAATCCGTCAATAAATAAATATAACGATATTGATAATTGGGTCATCCACCAAGTGCGTAACCCCTTTACTGCGGCTTGCTTCGCGGTCTTACGACTAGCAAATAACTTGAAAAAGACATTATGCGGTTCATTGGATAGCTCATTTAAGACCAACAAGGGAATTTCTTGGACAAAAATATTATGACTCCGATAAACCCCTGCTTGTTCAGTGGCATGATACCCGTATTCAGCTAACGTTTCTTTATGTGGCGTTTTGGCACTGACCAAAAAACTTTGAATTGTCACCGCGTCCCGTTCATGGGAACGATGATAGGCAATGTCATACATGAGAATTTGACGAATGGCCGCACCGTCCACTACCTCAGTATATTTCAATTCGAGTGGCGCATGGTTCGCCAGACTATCTCGCAGGCCATCGGGCAGATACCGTTTTTGCTCCTCCGTCCAAACCAGGGAGTCGGTTTGTTGCATGAGAATAATATCCATCTCAGGCGGTTGTGGGCTGATGGGAACATCGAAATTAACCTTAACTCCGACGGGTTCTAACAGTTCTTGGAGGAAGGCCGCAAAAATTTGATGCCATTGAATTTTGGAAGTCGGTTTGGTTGACATGAGGTTATTGTAGCTAAGGCGTAGGGTTTAGACAAGTGATGATTTAAAAAGGGGTTCAAAATTTTGAACCCCCTTTTTTATTACATGCCATGTTGTTTACGTTTGTTTACAGTCAAATACAAGTGATTACGCTTTGTTTACAAATGTCATTCACTCGCCGCGTCATCCGCCTCATCATCGGCAGGCTGATAAATTTTCAGTTGCCCCTCTAATTGAGCGAGTTTAATTTTTTTGAAACGTAACGGAAATTCGCTATTTAAGGCCATGTCGCTGGTCAAATAAAGGGCATTTTCTAGCCCTAATTCGGGGATTAACACCTTACCCCAATGGCCGCGCTGGTCAATTAAGACTCCATTACCTTGCCAAGTGGGGTTTTGTTTGAGATAAACCAACGTCCAATGTTTGCGCGATAACCGTTCAGTCACGCGCAGATTGCCAATGACCGCCTCCGCCGAGCCGACCCGTGTTAATAAATCTTGCGAGTCCATGAAGGGTTCACCCCGTAAATAGGCCCGTAATTGTTGATGCACCACCAAATCCAAATAACGGCGCAAGGGACTCGTGGCTTGGACATAAGCCGCCAAACCCAACCCCGCATGGGGGCTAGGGATGCTGGACATTTGACTCCGCTTGAGGGTGAGGCGCATGGCGAACATGCCCGCTAAACCTTCCGTAATCTCAGGCCAATTGTCAGGCGGTGATTGCGTGCTAAAGGGCAGCGGTATGTCATGTTCCATGCCAAAACGGGCTGCGCCCTCACCCGCCAACAACATGGCCTCCATGACTAACTCGCGGCTACGTAAGGGTTGTAATAGTCGTAAAGTAACCTGTCCATCAATGACCGTCACTTTAACTTCGGGTAAATTTATCGAAATGGCGTGCTTGGCTTCTCGACGGGCGCGGTTGCGTTTCGCAATGGCATAAATTGCGTTTCGCAATGGCATAAAATTCACGGAAAGGGCTTTCCTCTAGTCGCGTTTCCACTGTGTCGTAAGTCAACCGCGTCACCCGCACCCAACTTGGCACGACCTCCACCGCCGTAATCTCGCCCCGTGCGTCCAAATCTAGGCCAAAGGAGAGCGCGGGCGAAACATCTTGTAAGCCTAAGCCCAGTAATTCGGTGGCTTTCGGTGGTAACATGGTGTAAACCTGTTCGGGCAAATAGAGATTTGCCCCGCGTCCGCGCGCCTCCAAATCCGCCGCGCTATCAGGCGGAATCAAGGCCGCGACATCGGCCACATGTACCCATAAGCGTGAACCGTCCAAACTTAAGGCATCGTCAGGGTCTTGGTTGCCCTCGTCATCAATGGCAAAGGCGGGGAGATGGGTTAAATCGCGCCGCGCTTCGTCAGGCAAATCAGGCAAACTCATGGTCGGCGGAGTGGTATCTATTTTGAAACGTTGCGGATAAGGGTTGAAGGTTTCAGGCCAATAACCCAACCGTAGCAACAAGGCATGCGCCGACTCGGAGGTTTCAGGCAAATTTAATTCCCGCAAAATACGGCTTTGCCCCTGTTGCTCAAAGGCCACCGCCTCCACCTCCTGCAAATAACGGCCATCTTGCGGCAATATTTCACCCGCTTGCAGCCGCGTAATACACTCTTGCCAGGCATATTCTTCAGCATGTTTAGCGGCGCGGCTGGCTAAATCGCGCGTCACTTGTTCAATGGAACGCGCCGTAATGTCAGTCGGACTGCCCCGAAAATACATGCCTTCATCAACCAATTGCCAAGCAGCCCAGGCAGTATTAGGCGTGTAATTTCCATAAACCAACTCAGCGAGTTCGGCTAAATGGGTGTTACCGCCCGCCAATAACTCCCACGCCGTTTGCAAATCTCCCGACTGCGGACGCAAATCAAGCAGGCTACGCAGGGGGCCAGGGTGTAATAAATCCACATCTTTAGGCCGCACCTTGACGGTAGTTTTGCTGCCCTCGACTTGAATTTCAATTTTATCCGCCGCTTGTTTAACCAAAGCGGGACGTTCTTTATATAAAACTAAGCTACCTTCTGTTAAGGTCATAACAATATCTCTTTCATGGGGTGGAGTCTGTGATTTTTATCCACTTGTAAATTTTCAGGGGATATAAGGTTGGAACAGACAAGAATGTCTGTTCTACTTGGCAGAAAAAACGATTAACTTACAAGTTGGACTTACGCAAAAATCGCGGAGTTAGCACGCCCTCGTGCTAACGGTGATACACGAGGGCGTGCTAACTCCTCAAAATTCAACTCTCACATTTTACGCAAGGAAGGGAGTAGCATTATCTCCGTCACTCATCGTAATCTTACTTTCGCTTCGCGTCAGGTATAGCCCTTATAAGGTTCAAAACCTTATAATAGCCAACTACTGCGTAAAGTATAACACGCTTTCCTTAATTTGGATAGGACGTTTCAAGGCGACGGAGTCCAAAGCCGTAGGCTTTGACCCACTGCTCAAAGCCTACGGCTTTGGACTCCGTTTCCCCCACCTAAACTGTTTTTGTAAACAAAATATTTACACCTGTATACTATTGTTTTTCGTTGTAAACAACGATTATTTGACTATTTTAATAACGGTGATAAATGATTTTAACCTATTTTGCCCAATCCATTTTCTCATGTTAAAATAATATCCATAGTGAAACAGGTTAAATTTACCCCCCATTACATAAAACAACATTTAGTTAGCTCTTACACGCCCATAGTTTAAACCAAGCCAAGTCGCTGGGTTTAAACTGTGGGCGTTTTTTGTTGCTCATGACCGACCAACCGCAAGAACCCCTCCGCAGTGTTCACACCACCAACTTTCCCGCCATTTTAGAACAATTAGGCATTAGCCTCGTTGTCTCCACCTATCAAGCAGGGCGATTGGTTTTATTACGAGCCGATGAAGGCAAAATTAATACCCATTTCCGCATGTTCAACCGTCCGATGGGCGTGGCGGCGGATAGAGAACGGCTGACCGTTGGTACGGCAGCGCAAATTTGGTACATGCGGAATATTCCCGCCGTCGGCCAGAAATTGACTCCGCCGAATAAGCATGATGCCTGTTATGTGCCGCGTGACATTCATGTGACGGGCGATATTGATATTCATGAAATGGCGTGGGGTGATGAATTTCCCCCACCCCAGCCCTCCCCCAAGGGGAGAGGGAGCCGAACTTCTTCACCCCCCCTCAATCCCCCCCAACGTGGAGGAGGTCAGACTCCCCCCCTCAATCCCCCCCAACGGGAGGGAAGTCAGACTCCCCCCCTCAATCCCCCCCAACGGGAGGGAAGTCAGACTCCCTCTCCCTCTGGGGGAGGGCAGGGGCGGGGGAAAGTATTATGGTTTGTTAATACCAAATTCTCTTGCCTCTGTAATGTTGACCATGAACATAGTTTTATCCCCCGTTGGCGACCACCGTTTGTGACGGCGTTGGCCTTAGAAGACCGTTGTCATCTCAATGGTTTGGCCTTAGAGCAGGGGCTGCCCCGTTATGTGACCATGTTGGGTGAGACGGATACGGTGGGCGGTTGGCGGGCAAATAAGGCCAATGGCGGTTTGTTGATGGATTTGCAAAGCAACAAAATTTTGGCGCGGGGACTTTCCATGCCCCATTCGCCGCGTCTATATGACGGTAAGTTGTGGTTTTTAGAGTCGGGGCAGGGCAGTTTGGCTTGGCTTAATCCCGAAAAGTTACATTATGGCGACCA
>JAIFLK010000358.1 GCA_020049115.1 Chloroflexota bacterium
ATTTTGATGCGGAGGCCAAACACCCTGGCGCGGATGTGCGGCGGGTGGCGAGTTTGCAGGAGGCGCGCCATCTCATTGATGTGATTGATACCGAAATCATTCAACTGTTGGGCAAACGGGCGAAATATGTGCATCAGGTGGTGCAATTTAAGAACAATGCGGAGGAGGTGCGCGCCCAAGCCCGTTATGATGAGGTGATGCGGCGGCGGCGGGAAATGGCCGAGAGCGCGGGCCTAAACCCTGATGTGATTGAGCAGATGTATAAGTTGCTCGTGGAAAACTTTATTAAGGAAGAGATGGAAATATTACGCCAAAGGCAGGTAGGGAGTACGGAGTAGGGAGTACGGAGTCCAAATCTTTAGATTTGACTACCAAATCTAAAGATTTGGACTCCAGGGACTTTAACCATGAAAAAAATCGGCTTGATAATTTTACTTCTAGTTACAATTGGCTTGCTGCTGGGCTGTGGCGCAACCACGCCCACCGTAGCCCCATCCACTGCTGTGCCACCCACTGCGGCAGCCGTATCTGATGTAACCTTAAAGTTAGGCTCATGGCGGCCTGATGATGTGGTGCAGATGACGCAAATTTTGGCGAAGTTTAGCGAGAAACATCCCCATATTACGGTTAGTTTTGACCCGAGGCGAAGTTTAGCGAGAAACATCCCCATATTACGGTTAGTTTTGACCCGACTGAACCGACCCAGTATGATGCCGCGTTGAAGGCGCAACTGGCAGGCGGCAGCGGCCCCGATTTGTTTTATTTGCGTTCGTATGCCGTTTCGCGTCAGTTATATAATGAAGGCTATTTAGCGGCTTTGGATGATGTAACGGGACTGAAAGATAACTTTACTGACGCGGCCCGCGCCCCCTGGTCAACCGATGACAGCCAAGCGTATGGGGTGCCGTTTATTGCGGTTTCGCATGGCATTTATTACAATGTTGATTTGTTTGAGAAACACAATTTAGAAGTTCCCAAGACGTGGGCGGAGTTGCTGACGGTGGCGCAAAAACTTAAGGCCGCGAATGTGACTCCCTTTGCCAATGCCAGCGGAGACGGGTGGACGATGGCGGAATTGGTTTTTATGAACCTTGCGCCCAATTTTGTGGGCGGCTTGGAAGGGCGCACGGCTTATTTGAATGGAACGCGCTGTTTTAATGATGAGCAGGTGACGGCAACCTTTCAAGCCATTAAGGATATCGCGCTTTATTTCCCGCAGAATCAGGAGTTGCTGACTTATGCCGATAGCCAACAACTTTTTGTGCAAGGGCAAGCGGCCATGTGGCTGAGTGGTTCATGGGACATTGCCTTTTTTGAGACCCAAAAGATGGGCTTTGAATGGAGCGTTTTTGCCCCGCCGCCGCCTGCCGACCAACCACCTTATATAACATTTCAACTTGATGTGGCGATTGGGCTGAATAAGGCTTCCCAACATCAGGCGGAGGCCAAGCTTTTTTTAGAATGGCTGACGAGTTCTGACGCGGCGGAGGCGTTGGGTAATCAATTGCCTGGCTTTTTCCCCATGCGCCAACAGATGCCCACGTTAGCCAATGCCCATGCCAATAGCTTTCTTTCATTGAATAACGGGCGGGGGTTAGATGTGCGCTTTGTGTGGGAAAAATTGCGCGATGGTCAGCCAAGTGCTTACGATTTAGTGCAAAATGGCGCGGTGGCGGTGGCAAATGGTCAGCAAACGCCCCAAGAGGCGGCGGATGCGCTGCAAGCGGGCTTGGCGCAGTGGTTTGAGCCTGCGAAGAATTGTAAGAAGTGAGAGGTAAGAAATAAGAAGGGCATGTTGCCAGATAATGGGCAGCAACGGCTAATGGAGATTTGGGAAATAAAACGGTAATTGCGGGTGGTCAAGATTTTGCTGCTACAACCACCCTCACCCCCCGCCCCTCTCCCATAGGGCGAGGGGAGATAGATACACCCTCTCCCTTGGGAGAGGGCTGGGGTGAGGGTTTCTCATTACCCAATTAATTCCCGTATCTTCATTAGCCGTTGCACTCCTGCCTGATGGAACGTTTTTTATAGGAGCGATAATAGCAGTGTTACGAATTTTTAAGACTAGCGTTGAGGCCAAGATATTATTGGGCTATCTTATCGCCATTGTATTAATGGTCATGGTGAGTGTATTAGGGTTGCTCCAGTTAAGACAAATTAATAATACGGTTGATATATTAACCAATCAATTAGCCAGCAATCAAAAGTTGGCGGATGATGTGGCGCATCAAATTGTGTTGGCGCAGTTCCATGCCAGTCGTTATGTGCGGACGCAAAATCAGGCCGATTTGGATAATTTTAACCAAACCTTTGTAGAGTTGCAGGCGTTATTAGCGTTAGCCAATGAACAAATTATTGCTCCTGAACGGCGGGTGATGTTGGATAAAATGGGGCCAGATGTTAAGAATTATGGCGATGCGTTTAATCAGGTGGCGCGCTTGATAAAAAAGCGACAACAACTTCAACAGCAGGTGTTAGGGGTGCAAGATTTTGTAATTGAACAAAAGTTATCGGCCTTGCGGATTTATGTCAATTCATTAAATGACCCTAAGCTATTTTTGGCTTTTGGGAATAGCCAAAATGCGTTCCAAATAATGCGGTTGAATGTGGAAAAATATCTTAGCACGGGAGATGAACGATATGGAATATTGGTTAATACAGCCCATCAACAGGTGAATAATACATTACTCGTTCTTACACAAGCGATTACCAATGCGAATCAGTTACAAAATGTAGTAGAGGCGCAGAGTGCGGTGGCTGAATATATGAAAGGGTTTAGCGAAATTCAGGCCGATTTCATGGTTACGAAAAGATTATTTCAAACGAAATTAGATGTGCTTGAACCACAAATTACGCAACGAGCGAATGATATTACGGCGAGTATCAAACAATCCTTTGAATTACAAAACCAATTTTCGCAATCTCTGGTCATTCAGACGCGAGACATGTTGATTTTTGTTACAATTTTAGCCTTTTTTATCTGTTTGGGGCTAGGCATTTTTATTTCTCGGCGCATTACTACTCCGCTTCAAGCGGTCATGGCGGTGTCGCAACAAATTGCGTTGGTTGATTTGGACGCTCTCACCATGCAAATGTCCACGTTGATACGGGGAGATGTTCGCTTGAATTTTAATATTACAGCTAAACCGTTGGTTGTTAATTTACAAGATGAAGTGGGGCAAGTGGCACAATCATTTAACCAAATTATTTTCCAGTTACAAAAAACCGAGCAGGCATTTGGGGAAATGGCAATCTATCTTAAGCGCATGGCCGAGACGGCCCAAGCGGTGGGCGCGGGTGATTTGCAGGTGCAGGTGGAGGCGTATTCTGAGGATGATATTTTAGGCCATGCGTTTATTAACATGGTGGCTCAACTGCAACAGGCCGAGCAGCTTAAGCATGAAAATCTGCGCCTTGAATTGGAATTGGGGGTGGCGCGCCGCTTGCAGCAGATGTTGTTGCCCACGAAAATGGAATTACAATGTATTAAAACCCTGGATATTGCGGGTTTTATGGAGCCAGCCGATGAAATTGGTGGTGATTATTATGATGTGTTGCAACATGATGGTCGGGTTAAAATTGGGATTGGGGATGTGACAGGGCATGGCTTGGAGAGTGGGGTTTTAATGTTGATGACCCAAATGGGGGTTCGTACTTTGTTGACGAGTAATGAACAAGACCCGATTCATTTTATGGATATATTGAATCAAACGATTTATAAGAATGTACAACGCATGGATAATCAGAAATTGCTGACCTTAACGTTGCTTGATTACTTATCTCAGGCCGATGTCGGCGGAACATTACGGTTAAGTGGGCAACATGAAGAGGTGATTGTGGTGCGGCAAACGGGTGAGATTGAGTTGATTGATACGTTTGCTTATGGCGCACCGCTTGGGGTGGATAGTAATATTACGGAATTTATTGCGGAAATGACCATTCATCTTGAGGCGGGTGATGGTGTGGTTTTGTTTACTGATGGGATTACGGAGGCGCGTAATCAGGCGGGTCAATTGTATGGTTTAGAACGATTGTGTAATACTATTAGTTGTCATTGGTCGCAACAATCCGCTGAAGGGGTCAATGAGTTGGTCATTACAGATGTACGGCAATGGATCGCCCCGCAAAAAGCGGTTGATGATATTACGTTGTTAGTCATAAAACAAAAATAAGGAGTTAGCCAAATGAATGATTTGCAATATTGGGGCGAATATATTGAGCCAATTAACGAAACGGAATATATTACCACTAGTTTTATCTTTAATGCGATTCCGCGTCAGCAACGTTGGCTTAATGGTGGTTTTTCCACCGACTTTTTGTTAGAGTATTGGGATGTATTTTTCCCCATGCATACAAAATTGACCTTAAATAAAAAAGTAGCCATTGGGAATAATATTCGGTTTATTGCTAATGAGCTATTTGAAAATTTATTACATTATGCTGATTTAACTTCAACGCAGCCGGTTCGTTTTTCACTTTACTTTCCCGAAGATAAAATCTGGTTTTATATTACGAACCCGATTAAAACTGAACAGGTTGAACCATTTCAGCAATTTATTCACCTGCTCTTAACCGAAAATGTCGATGAGTTATATGTGCAACAGGTTGAATTAAGTGCGTTAGATGAAAGCGGCGAAACATCTGGCATTGGTTTTTTAACCATGCTTAATGATTATCAGGCAAAATTAGCGTGGAAGTTTGAAACCAAAACAGAAACTATCATGGTAACGACCATGGTTGAAGTGGCGAGATAAGGGGGCCCAGATGATAGAAATTAAACATCCAGAGTATCATGCTCATTATAATCCTGAGACAACCACTATTGTTATTGTAGGCATATTGGAACTAAAAGGGGCAACAGAATACAATCCGTTACAAAGTTTGTTACTGGAGGTTGCGGAACAAAAGCCCAGCTTAGTGACCCTTGATGTACAAAATGTGGAATTTATGAATAGCTCAGGGATTAGCACATTATTACGCTTTGGGATAAAAATACGGGATTTAGGCGTGAGTCGATTGAAAATTCTTGGCTCAAATCAACATTCTTGGCAAACGAAATCGTTGAAGAATCTACAACGATTTGTGCAAAATGCAGATATAGATATAAAGTAACCCTCATGGAAAATGTAGCCCAAGATGAGTTATTGGCGCAGTTGGCCGCGTTGCAAGCGGAAAACATTTCCTTGCGCCAAGAAAATGAAGACTTACAAGAAATGCTTGAAGCGGTTACTGAACATAGTGATACCGTTTCGGCTGATTTACGTCATCAAGCCGCGATTCTGGCCGAAACTTATCAACGGACGCAAGATGAACTAGCCCTGGCCCGTCAGATTCAGTATGGTTTGCTCTCCCCGTCACATCCAGATTGGGACAAATTAGAAGTAATTTGTTATACAACTCCCGCCACTCAGGTTGGCGGTGATTTTTATGCCTATCATGCCTTCAATGATAACCATTTGGCTTTGGCGGTGGGCGATGTATCGGGTAAAGGCGTTTCGGCCGCGTTATTAATGGCAACTTGTTTATCTTTATTCCAGACCTCTCTTTTATATCGCTTGACCCCCGCTGAACGCCTGATATATTTGGATAAAATGTTGATGCCTTACAGTAAATTTCGTAACCAGAATTGCGCCATGAGCTACATTGAAGTAGAAATAAAGAGTAAGGAAGATGAAGTACGGAGTATGGAGTATGAAGTAAACAATGTAAATAATGCAAATAATGTTAATGATGAGCCTGTTCTATTTCCTACTCCTTACTCCTTACTCCATGTGGTCAATGCAGGGTGTATTCCGCCGTATATAAAACGGGTTAATGGTGAAGTGGAGCAGCCTGAAATGGGCGGGTTTGCCTTGGGGCAAGGGTTGGGGGCTATCGCAGGTTATCAACAACTTACGATAGAGTTATCCCCTGGGGATATGATTATTCTCACCAGTGATGGCGTGGTGGAGGCCAATAATATTGATGGCGACATGCTCGGCTTTGACCGACTGATGCAAATTGTTAGAGATGCGCCATCATCATCAAATCAACGTCAAGGGAGTGAGGCGGTTTTAGAACATCTCAAACGAGAGGTATTCACCTTCATTGGTAGCGCAGAACCCCATGATGACATTACAATGGTGGTGGCACAGGTAAGAGGTGAGAGGTAAGAAGTGAGAGGTTACAATTGTAAATTTTCTTACTTCTCACTTTTCATTTCTTATTTCTCACCTCTCACTTCCTTTACTTCACTTCCACCCCGCGCCAAAAGGCCACATGCCCCGTAATATTTTTGGCCGCCTCTTTGGGGGTTGGGTAATACCAGGCCGCGCCTGAATTGACTTGACCGTCTACTTCTACATCGTAATAACTGGCAACCCCTTTCCAGGGGCAAATGGTGGTTTTGCTATTTTGCTTAAAATATTGACGATTGATGGTATGGGCGGGAAAATAGTGGTTTCCCTCTACCATTTCGGTGTGGTCACTTTCGGCTAAAACTGCGCCATTCCAAATTGCTTTTGGCATGATAAAAAAACTCCTTGATGAAAATAAAAAGTAGAATTTATAGAGTGCCAAATTGTACTCGCATGTTGGGGTAAAATCAAATTGATTTTCTGCTTGATTTATTTTGTGGTAAAAAAATACACCTTCACTATGGGGTGAAGGTATATTTGGGGCGACTGTACCTTAAATATTAGGTTTGGAATAGATAGATGTCTTGAATTAGTTATGGACAAACCCCCGAATAAACCCTTAAATAAATCTAACGGGTGGCTACCCATGAGCCACCGTTGAACATGATGATGTCACTATCAAAGCCCCTTATACGGTGGTGTGGGCTTGTAGATATATCCTGCGCTGATTATAATGACCATTAATTAAATCATTTTTAGGAGATAACCACCATGCAAACCATTACCGCTATTTATGAAAATGGGGTTTTACGCCCCTTAATACCCTTGAATCTACCTGAACAAACCGCCATAGAGCTTTACATTCGACCCCATTCAAAGCGTAAATTAATGGCTCATCGGCGCAAGGTACGTGCCGCCTTAATTAAAGCAGGGTTGAGTTTACCGCAAACCTATCCCATCAATGTATCGCCCTTAACCCTGCCTCAGCGATTAGCTCTGGCCCAAAAATTGGCTCTGTCAGGCCGCCCTCTATCAGAAATGATTATTGAGGAACGTGAGGAACGTTAATGCGTGATTATTATGCGGATAGTAGCGTTTTGGTTAAGCAACATATTCAAGAAGTAGGTACTGTTTGGTTCACGAAGTTAGCCGCGAACAATCTGATTATCACCTCGCGTATAAGTATCGTGGAAGTCTATAGTGCCTTTAATCGGCGAGTGCGCGAAAACCACTTAACTCGGGCTGATTATGCTCAATTAGTGGCCGATTTTGAGGCTTTGTATCTCACTGAATATCAATTGATTGAATTAACCCTGCCTATTGTTAAGCAAGCGAAATATTTGTTAGAACAATACTCTTTGCGCGCTTACGATGCAACCCAATTAGCCTCAGCTATTCATGTAAACCTTTCTTTACAACCCTTAGCCAACCTCATTTTCCTCTCAGCCGAACCGCCTCTTAACTGCTGCCCAAGCCGAAGGGTTAGCCATTGACAACCCCAATTTATATCCCTAACATATAAATAAATCTAACGGGTGGCTTGTGGGAAGCCACCCGTAGCCTAACCGTTGGCGTTTAGCCATGATTTAAGGCGTAACAGGATTAAATCTTGAAAATCCTTAAATCATGGTCAAACAACTGCTCCACCTCATGGCGATTAATGCGCCAGCTATGCCCCACCCTAAAGGCTTTTAATTTACCGTCACGACAAAATCGCCAAACGGTGGTGCGGCTTAAGCGTAATATTTGGGCCGTTTCGGCGACGGTTAATACCTCAGCTTGGTTGGTTAAATTAATAGACAAATTAGCGTATCTCCTGTAACGGTGGCATAATTACATTTTCTCCATCCAATATAGCACGCGACCCTAACCTGGAGTCCAAATCTTTAGATTTGTCCGAGTCAAATCTGAAGATTTGGACTCCAGAATATACGCTCACGCGACAGATGCAACAGGTGGCGGTTATTGAAACCAATTTAACCATTTGGTGAATCACATGTCAAGCACGCTAAAAAAGTGAATTTCACCCCCCCTCACATGGGCATAAAAACCTCGCAAGTTTGGACGGAATCTCTACAACAGGCGGCAATCCCATTGAACCTACCTCACTTATATCAATATCAAAATGAACTTAATCGTTTTATTGGCAATATTCGTCAACCCGATAGCCAGAAATATCCCCTCATTACTCAACAACAAGTCGCAGATAGCTTAGGCATAAAAAACCGTTCGCTCATTTCCCGTTATGAATCAGGCGAGGTTGCGAATATCCCCTTCAATTATTTGGTTGGTTTGGCTAATTTGCGCCTGACCACATTGCCACTTGATGAACAAGGGCTATTTTTAATAGAACTGAATAAAGCCATTACACATGGTTATCAAGGTAATGAAGTGCCTTTGGCTACGGTTGAGGCTTTACAGGAATATGCGGCCAGCAAATCTAAAGATTTGGACTCCGTATCATCACCCAGGCAGTTGCCCTTACCTGTGGTTGACCCCACCCGCACGCGCCTCCGTTTGGCCGCTTATCAAGCGGAACATCAACTTTTTGGGGTGAAGCCAGCGCAGGCGCGCCTCATGGCCGCTTTGAAAAACCGTCAAGATTACTGGATAATGAGCATTGACGGGGCGGGGGGCATGGGTAAAACCACCTTAGCCTGGCAATTGACGGAACTTTGCCGAGATGATTTTCATGACATTTTGTGGTGGAGTGCTAAACAGGAAAAGTTTGAACTTGGCGTAGGCACTCGCCCAATAGATAAAGCCCATGACCTGAAGGTAGCTAGTTTAATTGATGACCTGCTCCAACAACTTGACCCTGACTTGCAAACAGGGCGGCCGCTTGAAGAAAAGAAAAATATCTTAGCCTATTGGCTACAGCAAAAGCCTTATTTGGTGGTCATTGATAATTTGGAAAGCATGCAAGAGCATGACGAATTGTTGCCCACTTTGCGGAGCTTGACTCGCCCGACGAAATTTTTATTGACGACGCGCTGGCTTGAAGAGAAAATTGGTTTTCGAGTCGAGTTGACGGAATGGTTAGAGGACGAGGCGACGGCGTTTTTGAAATATTGGGGGGATTATCGCCAACTTCCTGCGGCCACTGACTCCGAGTTGCGCCAAATTTATGAGGTGGTCGGGGGCAACCCGTTGGCTTTGAAGTTGGTGGTGGGGCAATTAGAAGCGTGTTATAAACCAGCGCAGGTTTTGGCGGAACTCAGGCAAGGTAAGAGTCAATACAGTGACAAGTTTTACACCTATATTTATCGTCTGGCTTGGGATAGTTTGACTGAGATAAGCCGACAACTTTTATTACAGTTACTTTTGGTGCATCAGCGTGAAGAGCTAGAATTTGAATTTCCCACTGAAAGGTTAGATGTGGCCTTAAGGCAACTCCAGGCCCGTTCTTTGATTGAGGCGCGGGGTGCAGCTTTAGAGCAACGAAACTATTATTTACATCAGTTGACGCGCACTTTTTTAGAAACTGAAATTATTCAACTTGAAAAATGGGTGTAAATTCGAGACAAGAATGGGGATGTAGTTAATGAAAAAACTGACTTTGAATAATATTTTGCAACGATTATCTCAATTGAAAGCAGAAGTGAGAGCTAAATATAAAGCCGATATTAAGGGGCTTTTTGGCTCGTATGTTAAGGGAACACAACACAAAAGTAGTGATATAGATATATTAGTTGATTTTTTAAATGGAGCCGATTTATTTGACTTCATTGCGCTAGCCCAATTTTTGGAGGAAACTTTGGATTGCTCAGTGGACGTTGTACCCATAAACGATATTCGGCTAGAATTACGGGAGGTTATTTTGCGTGAGGCCATTTATATATGAGAAATTATCAGTTATATTTGCAGGATATTTTAGAGGCGATTGAAGCCATCGAAAGTTTTGTGGCAGGTATGGATTTTGGAGATTTTGTGTTAGATGACAAAACCTCTAGTGCGGTGATGCGAAAATTTGAAATCATGGGCGAAGCGACTAAAAATATCCCTGATGAGATTCGCCAAAAATATCCGCAAATTCCATGGAAACAGCTGGCAGGTATGCGCGATAAATTAATCCATTTTTATTTTGGGGTTAATTATCAGTTAATTTGGGAGGCCATTCAACGTAGCCTACCACCCATCAAATTGGTTATTCAACAAATTATTACAGAACTTTAGGTTAAAGACTCATCATGGACTACAGCAACTACTTCAGCCAATCTGTTTTAACTCGCTTGCCTCGTTGGCAAGAGTGCTTGCATGTCTACCGTGATGAGGTGGCGACGTTATTAGAAAAGCGGTCGCAAATCGTCCAAACCATCAGGTATGCCCTAGCCTTGCCTTCCGCCTGGCCAATGGTGGTTGAGTTGATGAACCAATTAGCCACCTACATGGAACGGTGGGGTTTTTGGGGCGAATGGGCGCAACTTTTGGAAATGGCCTTAACCGTCAGCCGCAACCAACAGGATTTGGCGAGTGAAGTTAAATTATTGGTCTTACGGGCGCGGTTAGCTCAACGGCAAAGCGATTCGCCGCTGGTGATTAGCAGTTATCGCCGCGTCATTAGGTTAGCGCGCCAAATGGGTGATGAGGAAAATGAAGCCCGTGCCTGTTCTAACTTGGCCTACCTCTATACCGAAGCAGGCTATGCTTGGCGGGCAGAGATTTTGGGCTGTCATGCTTTGGCTATTTTCAATGAATTAAATTATCCCCATGGGCTTGCCCATACCCATAACCATTTGGGCTTACTTTATACGCGGTTGCGCCAATGGGATTTGGCGCAAACACACTTAACCCAGGCGTGCATGATTTGGCAGGAAATGGGGGACAGACATGGGGTAATGCAGGGGGAGTTAAATTTAGGCTTAATGTATAATGATAAAACGGAGCCAATAACGGCTTTAAGCCATTTGGAACAAGCCCTTGAACAGGCTAATTACTTGAAAGAACAAGTGGGTATTGCTACAATTTTTACTAGCATAGGAGTTAGTCACCGCTTAAACAATGCCTGGGCCGAGGGGAAAGCCTATTTTTGGCAAGCTGAGTCTATTTTGCGCCCTACAGGAAATAGATTGCGGTTAGCGCATGTGCAAACCAATCTGGCGTTGGTTTATGCGGGGCAGCAGCAATGGGCTACCGCCAAGTCTTATTTCCAAACGGCGTTGGAACTTTATCAGCAACTCAAGCATCATCATTACGAAATTGCCACCCTGTTATATTTGGTCAAGTTTGAGCTAGACCAAGCCCATGATGACCGCGCGCTCGGCTATTTAGAGGCGGCGCAGTTATGGCTTGCGCCTCGCCTTAATAATCCGTTTTATAGCCATTTAGCCACTTTAGCTGACCAATATCGCCATGAGTTATACGGCGCGAGGGTATAATTTAAACTTTTCAGGCGTGCAATGGCTTATAAGCCAT
>JAIFLK010000176.1 GCA_020049115.1 Chloroflexota bacterium
GACAGGGCTTCGCTAAATAAAAAGCCCTGGGCATCGCGGCATTTTTTAGCTTTCAAAAAGGCCAATTGAGCCTTTGTTTCCACGCCCTCGGCTACAACGATTAAATTAAATTGCTCCGCTAAATCAATCAAGGTGGAGATTATCAATTCAGCTTTTGGGTTTTGACCGATTTGGGCAATAAAGGAGCTGTCAATTTTCACGAAATCGAGGTTTAAAAGCTCCAAATGTTTTAGGGAAGAATGTCCCGCCCCAAAATCATCTAACGATAGCTTAACCCCTAGCCCTTGCAATTGGTCTAAAACAGGCCGCACTAAGGCTAAATCCTCTGACGTGGTACGCTCAGTGACTTCCAAAGTCAATTTACTCGGTACTAACTCAAACTCCTGCAACGTTTGCTCAATAAAATCCCCCATGACGGCTTGGCGTAATGTTAAGATAGATAGGTTAAAGGCCAAACCAATGGGATAGCCTAAGCCATGCCATCGTTTAAGTTGGCTACACGCAGTACGCAAGACCCATTGGTCAAGGGAGATAATTAAGCCCGCCGTCTCGGCTAACTCCAAAAAGTCTTCGGGCTGAAGTAGGCCAAGTCGGGGATGTTGCCAACGAATGAGAGCCTCCACGGCCACCATTTTATTTTGGCTTAAATCAATGATGGGCTGGTAATATAGCTCTAATTGATTCAGTTTGAGGGCTTCCCATAGTTCATTTTCCAACTTTAAATGTTCCAGACTATGGTTAGCTTCATACGGTTTGAATAATTCTACCCAGCCTTGATGTTTATATTTAGCAATAAACATGGCCTTATCCGCTTGATGCAGCAAATCTTCGGCATTTTCAAAGGGGGTTGAACTGAGCGTAATACCAATACTGGTGGTGATAAAAACTTTATAACCCGCAATATCAAAGGGCTGCGTAAATAGCTGGATAACATGTTGCGCCTGTTGCCAAGCCATCTCAGGCTTGAACAACGTCGTTAATAAAAGGCCAAATTCATCGCCCGCCAAACGGGCCACGATGGCCTCTTTGGTGAGTAAGCTATCTTGCAAACGTTTGGCAACTTTAATGAGCAACTCATCCCCCGCTTGATGGCCGAGACTATCGTTAATGGACTTAAAGCGGTTGAGGTCTAGGAACATGACCGCAAATAAATGTTGGCGGCCTTGTTCAATGGCTTGCTCTATTTGCTGCTTAAACATTTTACGATTAGGTAAGCCCGTTAAATTATCATGCAAATTATCGTACAGGAGTTGTTCACGGCTACGGCGTAACGCGGCCTCAATTTGTTCACGTTCCGCCATTTGGGCTAAGAGACGGCTGTTGGTTTCGGCTAACTCAACGGTACGTTCCACAACTAACTTTTCTAAATGCTCACGGTGCTGTTGCAATTCAAATTCACTTTGTTTTTGCAACGTAATATCGGCTAAGGCAATAACTACGCCATCAATGGTATTATGTGCGGTTTTTAAGGGGTAGATATGCCCCAAATAATAAACGCCATTAGGAGCCAAAAATTCGAGGCTTTGCCGTTGGGCTGTTTTTAAGACCTCCTGCACCGCCTTACCCAAAAATAGATACGGTTCAGCCAGCATTTTAGGGAAAGATTGCCCTAAAATTACGTTGGTTAGGTTTAATATCAGGGCTATCGTGGGGTTAGAACGACGAATAAAGCCAAATCTATCCAAAAAAATGACCCCCATATCCACATTCGTGAGCAGATTTTCTAAGTCTCCATTAACAATGGTTAACTCTTGGCCTTTCAACTTCAGTTCGGCATTAATCGCCTGAAGTTCCTCGTTATTCGATTGTAACTCCTCTTTGGCGGTATGAAGTTCCTCATTACTGGTCTGAAGTTCCTCATTGGAGGCTTGCAGAGCTTCATTAAAAACCTGTAGCTCTTCATTAGAGGTTTCCAACTCTTCCACCGTGGTTTGTAACCGTTCATGAATAGCACTCAGTTCACCTTCCAACTGAATCACTTGGCTATAATCTGTTTCGGCAAAAATAGCCGCTTTACTGGTAGAGGGCGTGGATTCAACCAACGGAGCCTCAGCAAAAATAACCACGGCCAGCCCTTGCAAATAAACGGGGTCGGCAATAGGATGAAAAATGAGGTTGATGGTTTCCGTCGTCCCTTTATTTTCCAACGGCACCCGTTCATAGACCAGTTTTTTCTGCTCGGTGAAAACTTTGCGAAGGCCCGTCATCAATGGAATCTTCAGCCCCGCAGCGGCTAAATGCATGATATTCCAGGTGGCTTCTCCCGTAGAAGGGTCAATATATTTGCCAATTCGCCCATGAATATAGAGAATATTATATTTTTCATTAACAATCACGCAGGGTGGGGCATAAGAATTTAACAACAAATTCTCTAAAAATTGGCGATGATTAATGACTTTATCGGGTTTATCAGCTTTATCAAGACTCACCTCTATTTCATGGCGGCGCGGTGAAATAGAAAGAGAGGTCGGAAAATTCAATACGGTTTGCAGGCTAGGGCTAATGGGGAGACATTGAAAGAGATTGTAAGGCCGTTGGATGGGTCTAAAATAATGACTCAACTCGCGCAACGTCTCTGATGTCCCTAAAAAAAGAAAACCCTCTGGTATTAACGCGTAGTGAAATAAAGCGAGGATTTTTTGTTGCAATTCAGGCTTAAGATAAATCAACAAATTGCGGCAACTAATTAAATCTAGGCGAGAAAAAGGCGGCTCATGAATGACATTCTGCACCGCAAAGATAACCATGTCCCGAATTTCTTTGTTAATGCGGTATTTTTCGCCCTCACCTTGCTGATAGAAAAATTTTCGCCCTCACCTTGCTGATAGAAAAAACGAGCCAACCGTTCAGGCGAAACCTCATTGAGAACATCTTCAGCATAAACCCCTAAGCGAGCCTTTTCAATCGCGATACGGTCAATGTCGGTGGCAAAGATTTGAATTTTGACCGAGTAGTTTAAATCCGCTAACCCCTCAACCAACAACATGGCAATCGAATAAGCCTCTTCACCCGTGGCGCACGCTGGCACCCAAATACGGATGGGTTGATTTTCGGAATGTGACTGTAACATTTTTTGCAATACCCATTGATTGAGTGCCTGAAAGGTTTCAGGATTACGAAAAAACGCGGTCACACCAATCAGTAACTCTTTCAGTAACGCCTCCACCTCCTCAGCGTTATAGCTAAGATAATCGAACCAATCAGTAACTCTTTCAGTAACGCCTCCACCTCCTCAGCGTTATAGCTAAGATAATCGACATAATCGCTCAGTTGATTAATTTGGGTAATCACCATGCGCCGTTCAATCCGCCGTAGCACCGTTTTTTCTTTATACATCGAAAAATCATGCCGTGTATACGTCCGCAATAGCTTAAATATTTGATGTAAGCTAACCGTAACACTTTCAGGTGAATTGGTTTGGGGTTGGGGTTGGATAGGAAAACCACTATTAAGATAGTGCCATAAGCGCAACCCTAATTGCTCAAAGGGCAACACCAAATCAACCAACCCCGTATTGAGGGCATATTGGGGCATGTCAGGACAAGCAGCGGAAGTCGGCTCTTGCACCATCACCAAACCGCCCATCTCATGAATCCGCCTTAAGCCAATACTGCCCGCATTCCCTGAACCAGAGAGAATGACGCAACTCATTTTTTCAACGAGTTCCGTGGCTAAAGCCTCCAAAAAAGCATCAAAAAATGAATGTGGCTCTATCGTTGAGGTCGGCGGGGGCTGATAAAAACGCCCCTGTTTTAAGAACATGGGCTGGTAAGGTGGCACGAGGTAAATATGGTTAGGTTCAATCTCCAAACCATCAACCACCTTAATGACGGGAAACGGGGAACAATTGGGCAGAGGCTTGGCTAAATCAACAAAGCCTAATTGAAAAATAATAAAGGCTAGGCCACAGTGAGCGGGTATATTCGCAAAGGCAGTTTCACAAGTGGCCTCAATTGCTTCTCCGCCGATGACCACTACCGGAAAAGCTACTTCATTTTTGATGACTAAGTGCTTGGTAGACATAAATCTGCTCCATAAGGGTCATATCCATGGCTTTTCTTTACGAAGTGAAACGAAGTGAAACGAAGTGAAACGAAGTGAAACGAAGTGAAACGAGAAAACTTAACAGTTTGCGCGCCATTGGCTTTAGCCGTAAGTAAAAGTGTGAAACGAGCAAACTTAACAGTTTGCGCGCCATTGGCTTTAGCCGTAAGTAAAAGTCATGGTATTTTGGTAAGGGAGTCCACTATCAGCTGGACTATTCGTAATTTTTTGCACACTTTTATCATAAGTTTCGTATTAAAAGGATGATAATTTTAGCACATGTCTATAAAAAGGACAATTTGTAATGTTATTACTTTAAAATAGTTATAAAACCAGGTCACGCCTCACGCCGTTCAAGCCTTGCACTTAGGTGATAACTTGAAGGAGTCCGTAATCATTTACGGACTCCTGCGTAAGTCCTACAGGTTAAAGCCATTGTGTTAAGAGTGTGTTTCTTAAATCGCCAGGTTATTCTAAACGAAACAAAGCCTAAGTCTCAGTATCAGTATATCAAGATTTGGGTGCAATGACTAAATCACCCTCACCCCCGCCCCTCTCCCAGTGGGAGAGGGGAGACAAGAGACTCCCTCTCCCACTGGGAGAGGGCTGGGGTGAGGGTGCTAAATCTTGAAATACTGAGTATCTCAAAATTTGAGCCGCCCCATCATTTTGATTTTAAGTGAAGCCGATATTTGTGCAGACGGAAGAGGGTTAATTTCTGAGTTAGTTAATTTTTGCTCAAAATCTCACTTTCAGCTATAATGACAGCTTATTATAAACCACTGAGATAAGTCATTGCAGACCTCGACCTGATTGGGTCGGGGTTTTTATATGCGTAACAAATAGGATAGATGGATGTTAATTGAACGTACAGATTTAAGAAATGTCGCCATTATTGCCCACGTTGACCACGGCAAAACCACTTTAGTCGATGGATTGTTAAAGCAAGCCCTCGTTTTTCGGGAAAATCAGCAGGTTATTGAACGAGTCATGGACTCCAATGACCTGGAACGAGAGCGCGGGATTACTATTTTGGCAAAAAATACCGCCATTCGGATTCATGACCCTGAAACTGACCAACTTATTAAAATTAATATTGTGGATACGCCTGGCCACGCCGATTTTGGCGGTGAAGTCGAACGGGTCATGAATATGGTGGATGGGGTGCTGTTGTTGGTGGATGCGGCGGAAGGGCCGATGCCCCAAACTCGCTTTGTGTTAAAGAAAGCCCTGCAAATGGGGCATAAAGCCATCGTGGTCATCAATAAAGTTGACCGCAAAGATGCTGACCCTGAGCGCGTCTTGAATGAAACCTTTGACCTCTTCATTGAATTGGGCGCGTCCGATGAGCAAGCCGACTTCCCCGTGGTTTACGCCACCGCCACGTTAGGCCAAGCGGGTTTAACGCCAGAGTTAAGCCCCAATTTACAGCCCATGTTCACCACCATCTTACATAAAATTCCTGC
>JAIFLK010000021.1 GCA_020049115.1 Chloroflexota bacterium
TGCGGCAGACCAATTTAATGATTTTCGTAGGGGCAGGGCTTGTCCCTGCCCAAAACGGGGCAAGCACAAGGCATTGCCCCTACAAAATGCCAACGATTTTTTAATTGGTATAAACTCTAATATTAGGCCGGTGTCGGTGGTGTCGGTGGTGTCGGTGGAAAGGGTGGGCGGTCAAACAGTTTGCGCCAGGTATAGGTGCCAAAAACCTTAACGGTTGCCATAACGGGTGCGGCCAACATTACGCCAACTAACCCTAATAATGTCCCGCCAATAATTGCGCCGAGCATCACCAGCAAGGGATGTAAACCTAGTGCGCCACCGACAATGCGCGGGGAGAGCCAGTTTCCCTCAATTTGTTGTAAGATGATACCGCCAATAAGCACCACCACCCCAAACCACATGGGGCTTAACCCTAGCCAGTTGCTATCTTGAAAAAGTGCCACCAACACCGCCACGCCAATGGCAATCCCTGGCCCTAAAAAGGGGATAAAATCTAACATACCCGTTAAGATACCTAAAGCTAGAGCGTTGTTGACTCCTAAAAGGCTTAATAATACGGTCGTGATGGCGGCCATAATCAGGGCTAGGGTGGTTTGGCCGCGCAAATAACTGTTCCAAACCAGCCCTGTTTCAGCTAATAACCGTTTCAAGTCACGCCGATAGCCTGGTTGATAGACGGTATCGGTGATGGTATCGGCCATGGAGGGTAGTTCTAGGGCAAAATAGACCGAGATGACATAAATAAAAACCGCGTTGCCAATCCAACCGACGGTGGTGGTGGCGGCGGTGCCAGCAAATTCTGCCCCTGTGCCTAAGATGCCTTGAATGGCGGAGAAGGTTTGTTCTAACAATTGTTGTAGGTCAATGTTATAGTCACGCGGGGTAATGCTAAATGTGCCAAACCGAACCGTACGGTTCATAAAGGCATCTAATTGGGCGGGGCCATCGTGAATAATTATTTCAATATTTTGGACGAGGGCTTGCCCTTGATTAAAAATAGTCACGCCCGCGGCGACGAGCAAACCAATGACTATCAGCGCAAATAGCGAGAAAACCACGCCTACCACTTGCTCGCGAGTAAGACGGGTATGGCTTTCTAGCCAGACAATGGGTAGGTCGAGAATATAGGCGATAATGGCCGCGATAATTAAGGTGCTAATGAGGCTTTGGAATTGCCACATGGCTAACCCTGTCAGCACAAAGGCGGCGGCAATAACCAACATTTTGGTTGATTTATCCCAATGCGGTGAATCTGGCTCTTGGGGTGGCGGCGGGTTTGAACTCATTCTGGTTAATCCTTTCGTGTAGAGAATTAGTTATTTCATATATGTATTGTAACTGCTTTTTTAAGCCAAAGCAAACCATATTCTGTTTTGCATTGCTAATTCAAATTTGTTCCACCTGTAAATAATGCGGTGATGTTTGAGGAGTTAGCACGAGGGCGTGCTAACTCCTCGTGACCACACTAAACCTCAGAGAACCGAATTTGTTTGGTTCATTGACCTCACCGATTTCAAAAATCGGTAGGGTCTTTTTGTCTCTTGATGTTGCAATTGCTTAGATACCAGAATAGGCTAAAATATAGAAGTAAAAATTTTATTTTTAGAAGGATACCCACACTATGACCACACCTGAAATAACTTCGGCTGCCAACTTCATTGAAAAGATTATCGAAGAAGATAATCAGAGTAATAAATTTGGGGGGCGGGTGCATACCCGCTTCCCGCCAGAACCTAACGGTTATTTACATATCGGCCATGCTAAATCCATCTGCCTTAATTTCGGCTTGGCCGAGAAATTTGGCGGGATGGCTAATTTGCGTTTTGATGACACCAATCCTAGTAAAGAGGAAGTGGAATATGTCGATTCCATTATCAATGATGTTCATTGGCTCGGCTTTGATTGGGAAGGGCGATTATTCTACGCCTCCGATTATTTCCAACAATTATATGACTTTGCCCTCAAATTGATTAAAGATGGTAATGCGTATGTAGATAGCCTGACGGCGGAGCAGATTCGCCAACATCGTGGCACTTTAACCGAGCCAGGCAAGGCCAGCCCCTATCGTGGCCGTTCCGTTGAGGAAAATCTTAACCTATTTGAACGCATGAAAGCAGGTGAGTTTAAGGAAGGCGAGCATGTTTTACGGGCTAAAATTGATATGGCGGCGGGCAATTTGAATATGCGCGACCCCGTGATGTATCGGGTGATTCATGCTGAACATCACCGCACGGGCAATCAATGGTGTATCTACCCCATGTATGACTTCGCGCATGGGCAATCCGACTCGCTAGAGCGCATTACCCACTCGATTTGTACACTCGAATTTGAAGACCACCGCCCGCTTTATGACTGGTTCGTGGAAAAATTGGGCATTTATGCCCCACAGCAAATTGAGTTTGCGCGGCTAAATTTGACCTATACCGTGATGAGTAAACGTAAGTTGTTGTTATTAGTGCGTGAGGGGCATGTGACGGGATGGGATGACCCACGTATGCCGACCCTCTCAGGCTTGCGGCGGCGCGGCTATACGGCGCAGGCGATTCGCGATTTTGCTGACCGCATTGGCGTGGCGAAAAATGAAAGTGTCATTGACATTGCCTTGCTAGAGTATTTCATTCGGCAAGATTTGAACCGCCATGCCCAGCGAGTTATGGCCGTCATGAACCCCTTAAAAGTGGTCATCACCAACTATCCTGAGGGCATGGTCGAGGAGATGGACGCGGTGAATAACCCCGAAGACCCCACGGCTGGCATGCGCCAAGTGCCGTTTTCGCGGGAGATTTATATTGAGCGTGACGACTTCATGGAAGAACCTTCTAAGAAATTCTTCCGCCTTGCCCCAGGTCGTGAGGTGCGTTTAATGCACGCTTATTACATTATTTGTAATGAGGTTATTAAGGATGAACATGGCGAGGTGATTGAACTTCATTGCAGCTATGACCCCGCCACGCGCGGCGGGGATTCGCCTGATAAACGCAAAATTCAGGGGACGCTGCATTGGGTGTCGGTAGCCCATGCGATGGCGGCGGAGGTACGGCTGTATGACCAGTTGTTTAATACACCTACGCCCGATGAAGCGGCTGAGGGGCAGGATTTTACGGCTAATCTGAATCCTAATTCCTTGCAAATATTAAATAATGTTAAGCTGGAGCCCAGTGTGGCCCACGCCTCCTTGGGAACAAGTTATCAATTTTTGCGTCAGGGCTATTTTTGCCTGGATGCCGACACGACAGCCGAGAAATTGGTCTTCAATCGTACCGTTACGCTTCGTGATACCTGGGCTAAAATCCAAACAAAACAGTAATGATGAGTGATGAGTTATGAATGATGAGTTGGCTATACTACGTTTCATTTGAGACTTACACTTTTATGATGACCAGTAGGAGTCCGCAATCCTTTGCGGACAGTCGCAAATAATTACGGACTCCTACACCAAAAGTGTCATTTTCATTCAGTACGCAGTATAATCTCTAATTCATCATTCATAACTCATCACTCATAACTATCATCATGCAAACCTTAATCAGACAACCTAAATCAGATGTGGCTGAACGGCCTTTTATGATAATTTGGGAAACCACCCATGCCTGTGACCTCGCCTGTCGCCATTGTCGGGCCGAGGCCATTGCCGAACATGACCCCTTAACCCTTAAATTTGAGGAGGCCAAACGACTGCTAGAGCAGGTCGAAAGTTTTGGTAAGCCGCGCCCTATCTTCATCTTCACGGGCGGCGACCCTTTTAAACGAGACGATTTATTTGAATTATTAGCTTATGGCAAGCAATTGGGGCTGATAATGGCGGTCTCGCCTTCTGGCACGCCCCTATTAACCGAGGCCAATTTGCGGCGGATTAAGGACAATGGCGGCAAAGCCATGTCCCTTAGTTTAGATGGCTCAACGGCTGAACGGCATGATGATTTTCGTCGTGTGCCAGGCTCATTTGAATGGACAACCAATGGTTGGCGCATCGCGCGGGAAATTGGCCTAAAACTCCAACTCAACACCACCGTCACCCGTTATAATCTGACCGATTTACCCAATATTTTCCGCCTTGTCACCGAGTACGGCGCGATGACCTGGAGCCTATTTTTCCTCGTTCCCGTCGGGCGCGGCAAGGCTGAGGATGAAATCAGCCCTGCCGAATATGAGGCGGTCATGCACTTTTTATATGACTGCTCCAAATATGTGAGTGCCAAAACCACCGAGGGACATCATTACAAACGGGTGATTTTGCAACGTGCCATTTTAGAGGAAAAGGGCTTGCCCTGGCAAGATTATTTTCAACTTGACCCCATGTATTACGAATTGCGGGCCGCTTTAGACCAAATTGTGGCCGAAAAGCAATTGGTGGCGCGTGAACAAATCTTTCGCACCCCCATGCACATCAACGCGGGTAATGGCTTTGTCTTCATTTCGCGGCGCGGCGAGGTCTTTCCCAGTGGCTTCATGCCCCTGAGTGCGGGCAATGTGCGAGAAAAATCGCTGGTGGAGATTTATCAAGACACCCCGCTCTTCCGTGTTTTGCGTGACCCCAGCCAACTGGAAGGCCGCTGCGGACTATGTGAATTTGCGGGCGTGTGTGGCGGTTCGCGCTCCCGTGCCTACGCCGTCACCCATGACCCGTTGGCCGAAGAACCCTTTTGTACCTATGAACCTGGCTCATTCCCTTTCCAAGAAGAATTGGCCGCTTATTTAAGTTAATCTGAATCCGCGCTACAGTGCAAAAAAAGACCTGCAAGGTTTTAGAAACCTTGTAGGTCTTTCGCCTGACTTCGCGGATTCTGTTTTATCTCCCCTGTGACCTCATTTTTCCTCATCACCGCTATCGTTATTATGCTCATTGGCCTTGATAAAGGTGGCTTAGGTGGCACGTTAGGCGTGTTAATCACGCCCATGATGTCGCTCATCATGCCGCCGCAACAGGTCATTGGCATATTGTTACCAATCTTAATGCTCGGTGATGTCTTTGCCGTTGCCTCACATTGGCGCAAATGGGACGGCAAATTAGTCATATTGCTTATTCCTGGCGGTGTGATTGGTACAATAACGTTAAAGCTGTCCAGAAAAGGTTTTGCCAAAACCTTTTCTGGACAGCTTTATTGTGACTTTCTGAGGAGAAGAAAAATGTTAAAACATAAAAATTTGTTTCAAGTATTAGTTGGGATATTGTTACTTCTAATCACGGGCTGTCAATCTGCGCCCGCTGCCCCTGCTGATACAACTGGTAGCAAAGAGTTTGTGGTTGGTGTGTTGCATGTGGGCGCGCTAACTGATGCGGGTTATAACCAAGCTCACCATGATGGCATTGAGCAAATGAAGAAAAATTTACCGAATGTAAAAGTGATTGAGGCGGAAAATGTGCCTGAAAGTGCCGATGCCGAGCGAGTCATGGAAAATATGATTCAACAAGGGGCGAAAGTCATCTTCCCGCAAAGTTTTGGCTACCTTGACCCCGCGCTCAATGTTGCGGCCAAGCACCCTGATGTCATATTTATGCACCCCGCAGGCTTTAAGTTAGCCCCCAACTTAGGCACCTATTGGGGCAATAATTTTGAGGCCATGTATTTGGCGGGCATTGTGGCGGGTAAAACCACCAAAACCAACAAATTAGGTTTTCAAACCGCTTTCCCCATTCCTAACGTATTAGCTTCGGTGAATGCCTTTCAATTGGGCGCGAAGTCGGTTAATCCTGCCGTTCAAACCACCGTTGTCTTCAATGGTTCATGGGTTGACCCCGTGAAAGAGGCCGCCGTCGCCAACGCCCTGGCCGATTGGGGCGCGGATGTCGTGACCATGATTGTCGATTCGCCCATTACGGTGGTTAAAACTGCCGAAGAGCGCGGCATTTATTCGATTGGTTTCCACTCCTCCACCTTACAATCCTTTGCGCCAAAAGGCTGGCTTACGGGTGTGGCTTATACTTGGGGTGATTTATACACTAAGTTGGTAAAAGAGGTCATGGATGGTAAATGGAAGAGTGAACATGTTCGTGGCGGCATGGAAAGTGGCTTTTTAACGTTAGCCAATTATGGCCCCGCTGTTAGTGAAGAGACGAAAACTCTGGTGGAAACGAAACAAAAAGATATTATTGATGGTAAGCTCAAAATCTTCCAAGGCCCCATTGCGGATAATGAAGGTAAAGTTCGTATCACCGACGGTCAAGCAGGTGGCATGGATTTACTGGATACCACCGATTGGCTGGTTGAAGGGGTGATTGGGCAGACGAAGTAATATAGATTTATTTTTAGTCATCTGATGACTACTTTTGTTCTCATGACCTCACTTTATCTCAGCCAACTCCGCCTCATGCAACTGTCCGACTCGGCCTTGCCCATCGGCTCAACCGCCCATTCCTTTGGCCTAGAGACATTGGTGGCGCAAGGCGAGTTGACGGTGGTGGATTTGCCGCAATTTTTAGCTGATTATCTCATGGAAGTGGGGCGCATGGAGGGATTATTTTGTCGGTTGGCCTATCGCTTGCCACCTGATTTTGTGGCGGATTGGCTACAACTTAATGCCCAACTCAGTGCCTTAAAATTGGCGCGTGAAAGCCGCGCCGCGAGTGCCACTTTAGGCAAACGATTTTTACAATTGGTGGTTTCACTCGAAGCTGACCCACGATTAACCCACGCCTTAAATGAGGCCATCACCACCAAAACCGAAATTCACCATGCCACTGCTTTTGGTTTGGTTGGGGCAATTTTAGGCAGTGCTGAGGAATTAACGGTATTAACCTATTTGCAACAAAGTGTCGCCTGTTTAGTCTCCACCTGTCAACGGCTATTGCCCTTAGGCCAAAAACAGGCCGCTCACTTATTATGGCAATTGAAGCCTATTATAATGAAGGCGACGGCACAAAGTGAAGCCGTTGACCTTGACAGTGAGGCCATGTACACCTTTACGCCCTTCCTTGATTTAGCCAGTATGCAACACCCCACCTTAGCCACTCGGCTCTTTATTAGCTAGAACTTATACCTCCTTAGTCCTCTCTTATACTCAGTATTTCAAGATTTGGGTGCAACAACTAAATCACCCTCACCCCCCGCCCCTCTCCCACAGGGCGAGGGGTGACAAGATACTCCCTCGCCCTGTGGGAGAGGGGCGGGGTGAGGGTGACAAATCTTGATATACTGATACTGCACAACTTTTGCGTTTTGGCGTTAAAATTTCAACGCCAAAACGCAAAGTCGCTAGGGGCAAAGAAATTCAATTGTCCACCGTCATCCCTTCCCGCGTTAATGGTCGTTTAGATTTACATTTTAAATACTCAGCGCAAACTCAACAAACTCAATTACAAATCATCACGCAAACACCGCCCATGCGGGTTATTCGCGCCTTTCAGCTGGCCGATGGCGCGGCTTTGGCACATGTTCATAATGTGTCAGGGGGCGTTCTCGGTGGCGATAAGTTAGAATTAACCGTAACGGTTGAGGCGGAGGCCAAAGGGCAATTAACCACCCCTAGCGCAACCAGAGTTTATCGTCATCGTGAGGGCATGGCAGTCGCTTGCCAATATACCGTGATTGATATTGGCGCAAATGGTTTGTTAGAATATCTGCCTGACCCGTTGATTCCCTTTGCTCAGGCGCGTTATCAGCAAACTACCCACATTCAATTGGCGGAGGGCGCGGGGCTGTTTTGGTGGGAAATGGTGGCCCCAGGGCGGGAGGCCAAGCAGGAATTTTTCGCCTACGATTGGCTAGAGACGCGGGTGGATATTTGGGCCAAGCAGCGACCCATTGCCCTAGAACGGCAGCGACTTTGCCCCCATGAGCAATCCCCCACCTCGCTGATTCGTTTAGGACGATATGGTTATTACACTACCTTCTATATTTGTCGAGTTGGAGAGACAGCGGCAACATGGACGGCGTTGGAGCAAGAACTGGCTCAACTTGCTCAAGAACAAAACTACCCTGGCCAAACCATGTGGGGCGTGAGCAGTTTGGTGGCGGATGGGTTAGTGGTGCGGGGGCTAGGTCAGGCGGGGCGGGATTTAATGAGTGGTTTGGTGGCGTTTTGGCGGTTGGCTAAACGGCGGCTTTATGGGGCGGAGGTTGAGTTGCCACGTAAAATGTATTAGAGGACATACTCAGTATTTCAAGATTTGAGTGCAACTACTAAATTACCCTCACCCCCGCCCCTCTCCCAAAGGGAGAGGGGAGACAAAATACTCCCTCTCCCAAAGGGAGAGGGGAGACAAGAGACTCCCTCGCCCTTTGGGAGAGGGCTGGGGTGAGGGTGACAAATCTTGATATACTGATACTATCAATCAACCTCTAACAATACGGTAGCCCAAAACAAAACCAACAACGGGTAGAGTCAATCCGATAAATTCCGTAATCATTTTTGTGTGTTTCCTTTGCGTTTTGGGCAAAATTGCCCCATCAAAATTACTGATTATTGCCCCATTTTGGGTCAAAAATGGTCAAAAATGATGAGAGATTGACGGTTGATACGTTGGAGTCTCATCAAAAATCCGCGTTTTATCCCTAAAAAAATGGTACAATGCTTATTTTCCCAGAGGATAAGCCCCAAAATTTCAAAAATCTCGAAAATCTGTGAGGGATTCTACTTTGAGTAGTTATTTTAGTCCAGTAGCACCTTAGCTTTACACTGCTTTATTTTTGCGTGTGAGCGTAGGCAATGGCATAATTTCAGCATAGGAGAATAAACTATGAGCTTAGTAGAACGAGTGACCGCCTTAGAACAAGTCATCATTCAACAAAATACCCACCGCCTTGACCGCTTAGAGCAATCTGCCATTGAAGCGGATAAACGATTGACCCGCCTAGAAAATTTGGCAGAACGGGCAGAAAATCGCCTTGACCGCTTAGAAAAGGCTGTAGCGAATAACACCGAAGCCATTGACCGCCTAACTAGCGAATTTGGCAACTTTAAGCAAGATATAGCGCAACAAATCAGCCAATTAGAAAAGAACCTAAGCAACCAGATAGCGAATTTAGGCAGTCGTTGGGGTATCCAAAATGAAGGCATTTGGCGACAAACCATAGCCACTTTGTTAGAAAAAAGTTATGGCGTAACGGTCAAACGGTTAGAAATTGGCGGAGAGGAATTTGACGTGTTAATCAGCAATGGCGACCACATCATCATAGAGCTAACTTCTCGCTTTAAAAGTAATGATGTTAACAAAATCATTCAAAAACGTCAGCTTTACACTAACTTAGTGCAAGCCCCGACCCGCTTCATTGTGGCCGCTGCCTCAATTCATAGCAAGCAAGTCTTACAGTTAATCAGCTTTGGTTTTGAGGTCATAGAATCTGACGAAGATTAAGAAATTAACCAAATTGCAATAATTAACGTAACGCTATATGGTTTTGCGAAGGGTTAATTTTAGATAAATATATCTAAATAAATCAATCGGTTTACCTACCAAAATAGCTAATTTATTTAGTTGTATTTATCTAGGTAGAGATAAATTACGTACTATCCAAATGTAATTACAATTTTTAGCCATTGGGTATTGTTGTAATGAATAACTTAATATTGTCCTTTCGTTTCGTTACAATAATCGCTAAAATCGTTAAAAGCAATAATCGCCTTTTCGCCATCGGTCATGTCATCATATTGCAAATTCGCTAGGCTAGTTGACGCATTGACCCATTCGCCATTAACCAACTGTTGGTATTCCCACTCAGAGCGTAACACTTCACCCATGAACAGCCAACCTCCGCCCTCACTTGGTTTAGGCTGTTTATAATCCGCATGGTCAATCATTGGCCTAACCACCTTTTGTAGCCACTTTGGTAACGCAGACAGCTTAAATTTACGCCTTTCCAATTCGCTAAGAACATCTTTAGCAATCCAAACCGCAAAAATACGCCTGCCCCTATAAAAGCCTTCCTTTTGCTGTTCCTTGCCCGTATATTTAACATGGCGTGTAAAGCAATCACGTCATGACTACCGTTATTTAACTTACATTTTGGATTGAAACAACCGCAAACATCACGGTTAAGCCAAAATTTATGCTTAGGTTTACGGGTTTCATCTTTTTGGCATAATGGGCAGAACGTGTACCAGTACCCTGGGCCAGAACCCTTTACCCAACCTGTTAGTTTGGCAACATAGTTAGGCAAGTAAAAATGTTCTTTCACTCGCTCAACTGTGTTGTTGAATTGATTACCTTCTTTGCGCTGTATAACAGACATCAGATACACCGTCTTTTTGCTTGGTTAGGTTCATTAAATGGGCAAAATTTGCAATATTACGGCAAAAAGTAAATTGCCACTTGACAAAATTTTTATTCCATGATACAATGTGAACGTTCACATTTGAACCATCGTCAATAAAAATAGGATAATATCGTGGTCAAAGCAAAGAAGCGAATCACCATTAAAGACGTAGCAGCGCAGGCAGGGGTGTCATACCAGACCGTCTCGCGGGTGATTAACAAGGTGGGTAATGTTACACCTAGCACTCAATTGCGCGTCCAAAATGTGATTGATGCCATGAACTTCCGTCCTAGCCAAGCGGCGCGGACTCTCCCCAGTCGCCGCACTTTTGTTATCGGTCTCATTATTCCCTACGAGGCCGATTATTTGATTAAAGACCCCAACTTGTTAGCCCAAATTAGTGGCATTGAT
>JAIFLK010000111.1 GCA_020049115.1 Chloroflexota bacterium
TGTAATTTACCTTTGCGAACCCAAAACTCAATCATGCCATCTAAGGTTTGGCGGTCAAGGTTAAGTTTACGGGCTAATTGATTCAGGTCTATGGAGCCTGAGGTGGCTTTTATTTCGTTTAAGACTTCTCGTAACATATATACGTCCTTTAAGCCTTTATAAGGTTCAAAACCTTATAAAGGCTTTTTTATATTTACATGCCTAATAAAAGTCCCCCTTGAAAGATAACGACTCCTAACAGCCAGGCCAAAATGGTTTGCCCGATGATACTCAGCCACATCCAACGAGTGCCTAATTCTTGTCTCTCGGCAGCGACGGCGGTCATACAAGGGGAGTAAGTTAACACAAAAACGAGATAAGCGAGGGCCGCTAAGGCCGCATGGCCGCCACTGGTTTCCTCAAAATTAGTTCGTAATGAACTCATGAGGCTGGTGGCGGTGGAGTCTTCGGCTTCATCTAACAAATTAATGCCGATAATCAGGGGAATGGATTTAATCGTATCAATCGTAGCCGTTAAAAAAGTAATCCCAATGTTAGTTACATCACCTAAGAAGGTGGTTTCTTCAGCCGATTCACTTTCCGCAATATTGTAAGTTTGTGCCATCGTGCTAATAATGACCTCTTTGGCGACAAAACCCGTAATGAGCGCGCCTGTCGATTCCCAACTGCCTGTTCCCATCGGCTTAAAGAGGGGGGCTATCGTGCCTGCTAACGTGGCAAAAGCACTTTGATTAACGTCAGTATTGGCAAATGTACCGTTTCCGCCGACGGGAATCGCCATGAGCAGCCAGACGATAATGCTGGTGGTCATGATGACCGTCCAGGCTTTGCGGACAAATGACCAGGTGCGATTTTGCATTTGTAGCCACACATTTTTGGCGGTGGGCAGGCGATAGGGGGGCAATTCCATGACTAAGGGGGATTGTTCGCTGCCCTTAAAAATGGTATGATTCATGATGAAACCGAGTACAATTGCCATTACAATGCCTAACACATACATGCCAAAGACGACGAAACCCGCTTGACTAGGAAAGAAAATCGTAGCAAAAAGGACATAAACAGGCAACCGCGCGCTACAACTCATAAAGTGAGCTAACAGACCCGTTAAGATACGGTCTTTTTTATTTTCCAAAATACGCGTGGCGTAATAAGCGGGAACGGTGCAGCCAAAACCGACAATCATGGGCAAAAAACTTTTGCCAGGCAAGCCAATCAGCCGCATGGGTCTATCCATCACAAACGCGGCGCGAGCCATGTAGCCCGAATCTTCCAGAATGGCGAGGGAAAAATAAAGGGACATTAAGACAGGCACAAAAACTAAGACTCCGCCCACGCCCGTAATAATGCCATCAACCAGTAAACTTTCGAGCCAACTGCCACTTAGTCCTAACAAAGCTAATAAGCTGGCCGCCCAATGGGTTATTGGCCCGTTAATCACGCCATCTACCCAATCCACATACGGCGCAGACATGTCGGCGGTCACTTTGAAAACGCCCCACATGACCAATAGAAAGATGGGAATACCGAGCATGCGATGTGTAACCACGCGGTCAATTTTGTCAGAGAGCGTAAGTTGTTCTTCGTTGGTGCGAATGAGGGCCGCATTAACCACGTTATGCACAAAACGATAGCGATTTTCAGCCAACATTACATCAACATCTTCATTACATTCACTTTCAATGCGGGCGACGCTGGCCGTGAGTTGTTCTAATAAAGCCCCGCCGCCCGCAACCAATTCTACGTGAGCAATTAATATTTCGTCAGCTTCCAATAATTGAACGGCTAACCAGCGTGGCTGATAGCTTTGGGCTAGGGTGGGCATGGCGGCAATGGTTTGGCTTAATTGAGCCAGTTCTGTTTCAATGACCTCATCATAACGAAATGCAATGATGGGTGTGGTGGTGGTGAGGGTCATCCGTTTACTTCCTGTATCGTGGGCAGGGTCATAAAAAGGAGTCCAAATCTTGAGATTTGGTAATCAAATCTGAAAATTTGGACTCGGCCATGAGTTTAATTGAGCGTCTAACCTACAATTGATTACGATTTGAAAATGTAATAATAGCCTCTTTCAAGGCATCTAACCCTTTTTTTTGGTTGGCAACTGTCGCCACAACGGGCGCGCCATGTAGTTCCTCCGACAGCCGTTGTTGGTTGATGAGATAGCCACGACTCTCGGCTTGGTCGCTCATGTTAAGGGCTATCATGATGGGCGTACCCGTTTCCATAATTTGCGCCGTTAGGTAGAGATTGCGCTCTAAATTGGAGGCATCAAGCACATTAACCACCAACGTGGGCTTATCTTGCACAATGAAATCACGCGCAATCTGCTCTTCAGGGGAATAAGCTGACAAACTGTAAGTGCCAGGCAAATCCACCACCTCCACCTCAATGCCGTTATGTTTGAAATAACCTGACTTTTTCTCCACCGTTTTGCCAGGCCAATTACCCACTCGTTGGCGTGAACCCGTTAAGGCATTGAAAATGGTGCTTTTACCCGTGTTCGGGTTGCCTGCGAGGGCGACAATAAATGACATAACGTAACCTTTATGACTTTACTAGTAGACCGTTCATTTAATTTCTGTAGTATCCGAACAGACAAGAATGTCTGTTCTACCATTGGTAGGTCGGACATTCCTGTCTGACCATGGTAGGTCAGACATTCCTGTCTGACCATATACCAAAAACTAAATGAACAGTGTACTAGACCTCACAGCTTTTCAAAAGCTGCGAGGTCTATAATATTTCTAAACTAATTCAACCATAATTTTATGCGCCATGCCATGCCCTAAAACGATACGGGAATCACGCACTCCTAAAATTAAGCAATCATGTTGATTTTGCACCACTCTCATTTCCACGCCAGGGGTTAGCCCTAAATCGGCTAAACGGTGGCTGAGGCGTTGATTGCCTTGAATATGGGTTAATTTGATGGGTTGGCTTAAAGCGGCTTGGGCTAAGGGTAAGAACTGGGTCATTTAATTTACCTCGACTGTAATTTGTTGGGCTTCAATTTTGCGTAAGGAAAGTTGATAATTTTTGATGACAACTTCAATGGGGTCGCCTAGCGGGGCCATTGATTTAATTTTGATGATTTCACCGCGCACCAAGCCCATGTCTAACATGCGCCGTTTAATGGCTTTGTCGGCTTGAATACGGATAATTTTGGCTTGTTGACCAATGATTAAGGTGTCTAACGTGGTTTCGGTCATAGTGACTTTTATCCTGAATGGGTTTAAATACTCGCTTATCTTATGCGATTTAGGGGCGGGGGTCAATGCGTGGGGGTTAGGTGGATATGGACAGGCTGTTAGATATTTTATTAACTCTGGTTAAAATAGGTTGAAAAATTTATTTTTTACTTTTCTAGTACAGCTAGGCAGAAATAAGTTTCAAGCCATTATAAGGTTCAAAACCTTATAATGGCTGGGCGAACTACGCACTTATTTACGCCTAGCTGTACTAGTGTCTCGTCAAGCGTCAATTAATGGATTGGTGTGAGTCATCAGGTGACTTCAAGTCACCTGATGACTCAACAAATCACGCTTGACAGGACACTAGGGGCAACAAAAAAGCGACCTCAACTGGCGGCCGCTTAGGAAATTACGTAATATCATGCCACTTCTGGAGTCCAAATCTGGAGTCCAAATCTTTAGATTTGACTCTAACAAATCTAAAGATTTGGACTCCAGCAGCGAAAACTCTCGCTTAAATCTTAATTTTTCTTCGCGCCCTTCGCTTTATTTCGCCCCTTCGCGTTCAGCTTTGGTAACGCAATATTGATAACTTGTCCATTCATCAAAGGCGCGATGGTCTTTCTTAAGGTTTAATAAAAGGCCATGCCCCGCTTTTATCAGCCCAATCACCTCAGCACGCGGCAGGCCATGCAGCTCCATAATTGGTTTGCCGCGATGTTTGAGGCGATAGAATTGGTTGAGCCAGGCTTGCGGCACGCGCTGTTTCACTTTTTGCCGCCAATTGTTGGGTTCGCTAGGAATTTGAAATAATAGTAAACCACCTGGGGCTAAAATCCGCATAAATTCTTGCAGATAAACCCGCGAATAACGGGGAGCCATATTTTGTAAGGTTATCACGCAGTAGATAAAATTGATACTGTTATCGGCAAATAGCTGCAAATCCGCCCGTTCATTGAGATGATAATGGCAGCGGTCGCCGTAGCGATTATATTGGTTGGCGAGGTCAATCATGGAGGGGGCAATATCTACGCCATGACAGGTTTCGAAATGTTCACATAACGGCTGCGTCACCCGCCCAATGCCACAGCCAAAATCTAAGGCCGAACCTGACGGCAGTTTTAGCCCTGCTGTTTTGAGAAAGGCCATCAATTTTTCAACCTCATTAACCCCCGTTTGAAAAAATTCCTCTGTCGTCCACTTATTGCCTTCTTTGTCAGGCATGGAAACAATAGACCATAATGGGTCAGTTTGCCCATATTTATGCCAATTTTCTTGCAATAACTTAAAATCCATGCCAGCCATAGTTAATGAATTAGGAATTAGGAATTAGGAATTAGGAATTATTACCGATTCATTCCTAATTCCTAATTCCTAATTGATTAATTAAGGTTTTGTTACCTTGATGATGATAGATTTGCCTAGCCCTTCCATATGCGGTTTGGCGCAACCCACTTCCTCTTCCCAAAATTTGTCATCATTAAATACCTCCATGACTAACGGCAAGTGTCCATCTTGCGAAAATAACACGCCGCCTGGCCGTAGCAACGGATAGAGATATTTGATGCAGGTGCGGGTGGAGGAGGCTAAATCCACGTCTACATAAGCCACGCCGAGAGGTTCGTTAAAATGGGGCATGGTTTGGTCAAACCACCCTTTCACAAACTCACACACGCCTATTTCCCCAAAGCGGTTGACGTTATATTTCACTTCCTCTAAGCGGCCCTGATAGCTACCAGGGCGAAAATTGCCCACATATCGCCCAAATATATCGTAATCATGGACTTCGCTATTATCGGGAATACCCTCAAAGGAATCAAAGGCGATTAGCTTGCGTCCTGCCATTTTAGCGGCGAGGCTAAATTTAGCGGTGCTGCCGCCTTTGAAACTACCCGCCTCTACCATTGCCCCTGGTGGCGCGGTGAAAATGGCATCCATGATGGCTAAAATATGTTTTTGGGCATGGGGGCAATCGACCAAAAATGAGGTGGCATACATGCGGCGGAGGAGGAAAAAGCGTTGCCCAAAGGTCAAGGGATAGCCGCGCCCTTTGAATAAAAATGACAGAGTATGTAATGGGTCATCACTGTAATGGCGATGAACGTAATATAACGTATACCA
>JAIFLK010000297.1 GCA_020049115.1 Chloroflexota bacterium
TCTTGTTATGATATGTTATAGTTTTGGAGTCTTACTATTAGCTAGTTTACATGGGCAAGAAGGGGCATTGGTTTTTTTGGGTGGTTTTATTATCTTATTTATTGTTATTATTAACGATATTTTGGTGGCTAATCAATTTTTATCAGGGGGTTATTATACTCCTTTGGGCATGTTCATTTTTATGTTTGCCCAAGCCTTTTTAATTTCCATGCGCTTCTCCAAAGCCTTCACTCAAGTTGAAACGTTATCCACCGATTTAGAGCAACGAGTCATGGAGCGCACCCAATATTTGCAAACCCTAAATGACCAAATGCGCGATGAGTTGGCTTTAGCCCGCCAAATGCAATACAGTTTATTACCGCCACCGCACCCTGATTGGCCGTTGATTGATATAATTTGTTATATGACTCCCGCCAATGAAGTCGGCGGAGATTTTTATGATTATTATAAAACTGACCAGGGGCGTTTTGTGGTGGCGGTGGGCGATGTTTCAGGCAAAGGGGTCTCGGCAGCCTTGCTCATGGCAACGAGTATTGCCCAATTTGATGCCACCTCCACCCTTAATTTATCGCCACGAGAATGTATGGTCTATTTGGACAATGCCATCCGCCCCTACACCCAACCGCGCCGCCAAAACTGTGCCTTATGTTACGTGGAAATTGTGTCGCCTCAAGGCAGTGCTGGCACATTGCGTGTAGTCAATGCAGGCTGTATTCCGCCCTATATTAAACGTCGCACGGGAGGCGTAGAGCATTTAGATGCGTATGGGTTTGCTTTGGGGCAAGGCTTGGGGGCGGAGATGGGTTATAAAGAGGTTGCTTTGAATTTGTATCCAGGCGATACCGTTATTTTAGTGAGTGATGGCGTGATTGAGGCCAATAATGGCGTGGGCGAAATGTTAGGTTTTGACCGTTTCCATCAAATGATTGACCAAGTTTCAGCGGAAACAGTCGAAGTAACCCTGGAGCAGATTAAGGAAGCAGTTTTTCATTTCATTGGTGAAGCCGAACCCCATGATGATATTACAATTGTGGTGATGCGAGTCTAAAACCGCATGGCAACCCATGACCCCAAAATTTGACCTCCTGTTTCCCTTGACTATCATGACTATTTGATTTCCTAAATGAATTAAGGAGTCCAAAGCCGTAGGCTTTGACCCATTACTCAAAGCCTACGGCTTTGGACTCCGTGTCACCTAAATACCTTCATGCCGAACCGATTAAACCTAGAAACCAGTCCCTATTTACTCCAACATGCCAACAATCCTGTCGATTGGTATCCTTGGGGCGCGGAAGCTCTCGCCAAAGCACAGGCCGAAGATAAACCCATTTTTCTCAGCATTGGTTATTCTGCCTGCCATTGGTGTCATGTGATGGCACATGAAAGTTTTGAAAATGAGGCCACTGCCCGCCTCATGAATGAACGATTTGTTAATATTAAGGTTGACCGCGAAGAACGCCCTGACCTTGATTCGATTTACATGGATGCGGTGGTTGCCATGACGGGGCAAGGGGGTTGGCCGATGAGTGTCTTTTTGACCCCAGACGGCAAGCCTTTTTATGGTGGCACCTATTATCCGCCCACGCCCCGTTATGGTATGCCCAGTTTTGGGCAGCTACTTCAGAGCCTTGCTCAGGCGTATCAGAGCCAAAAAGAGGACATTCTTCATAATGCGGAAGTCATGCTCCAACGGTTGCAAGCTACTTTGCCCATGCAAGCGGGCAGCACGCTAGAGCCAAATGTTTCGGAGTTGGCTTATCAAGCCCTCAGCCGCAATTTTGACTCGACCAATGGTGGCTCAACGGGCGCGCCCAAGTTCCCCCAGCCCATGACACACGACTTTATGTTGCGTTATTATTGTCGCACTCAACAGGCCAGTGCCTTAGATATGGTGGAATTGACCTTACATAAAATGGCTCAAGGGGGCATGTATGACCAATTGGGCGGTGGTTTTCATCGCTATTCGGTGGATGCGGTTTGGCTGGTGCCACACTTTGAGAAAATGTTATATGACAACGCGCTGTTGGCGCGGCTCTATCTCCATGCGTATCAATTGACGGGGCAGCCCTTTTATAAGCAGATTGTGGAAGAAACATTAGATTACGTTATTCGAGAGATGACTGACGTGGCAGGTGGATTTTACTCGACGCAAGATGCCGATAGCGAGGGGGAAGAGGGTAAATTTTTCTTATGGGATGTGGACGAAATTGGGGACGTTTTGGGTGATGAAGAGGGGGCGATTTTCTGCGCGGCCTACGATGTGCGGCATGGCGGTAATTTTGAGGGGCGCACCATTTTGAATTTGCCTACGCCATTGGCGCAAGTTGCCATAAATCTTAATTTGACGTTAGACACACTCATGGAGGTTTTAGCCCGCAGCAAGGCCAAATTATTTGCGGTGCGGGAACAGCGCATCAAGCCCGCGCGTGACGAGAAAATTTTGACAGCCTGGAATGGTTTAATGGTCGCGGCTTTAGCCGAAGCGGGGCGGGTTCTCAATCGAACCGATTATACTCAGGTAGCAATTCGTAATGCGGAGTTTGTTTTAGCCACCATGCGGCGGGATGGGCGGCTGTTTCGTACCTGGAAAGCCGAGCCTGGCATGGCAAAATTGATGGGGTATTTAGAGGATTATGCGTTTTATGCTGACGGTTTATTAGCCCTTTATCAAACTACCTTTGAGCCGCGTTGGTTTAATGAGGCGCGCCAGTTGATGGACGTGGTTTTAGCGCATTTTGCGGATAATGATAATGGGGGCTTTTTCGATACGGCAGATGACCATGAGCCATTGGTGACGCGGCCAAAAAGTTTGCAGGATAACGCCACCCCTTGCGGCAATAGCATGGCCGCGCGCACGCTCTTTTTGTTAGCGGCTTATACGGGCGAGGCCAAATATTACGATAGTGGCGTAAGGGCTTTGGCAGGCTTGCAAGGGCCACTCAGTCAATATCCCGCCGCGTTTGCTCATTGGCTAGGGGCATTAGAATTTATTACATCTACTCCAAAAGAAGTGGCAATTATCGGAGCATTGAATGACCCAACCACAATGGATATGTTACAAACGTTATTTAGCCCATATCGTCCCAATCAAGTCGTGGCAGTGGCAACGGAAGCTACAGCGGCGACTCATCCTGAATTGGTGCATGGCCGCCCCATGCTTGAGGGTAAAACAACAGCATATATTTGCCAAAATTTCACCTGCCAACAGCCTGTGACGACGGTCTCGGTTTTGGAAACGATGTTGTAATATTTTTAACAGGCTTACAATGGTTTATAAGCCATTGTAAGCCTGTCGCATAAAACAAAAAACAGGAAGCTAAATTTAGCTTCCTGTTTTTTGTATGACTAAAAGATTACTTTAATAAATGGACTAAAAATTAGTTACCAAGACCACTGCTGACATTGCTGAAGACACTACCGATGATAGGCCCGAGCAATAAGAGGATGGCGATAACTACAATGGCGACAAGCACGAGGATTAGAGCATATTCTACTAAACCTTGGCCTTCTTCACGTGGGAGGAATAACATTTTTTAATTCTCCTTTTTGTTTAAGATGTCTACATAATAGCATGCTTTTTTCTTTTTGTCAATAGGGTGGGCTGAAATTTTAAGGTTGATAACATGGAAGCCCTGATAACGTTTCAAACGCTATCAGGGCTGACCCCAGAAGTTTTATTCTAGGTAAAAATCATCAATATGGAAGGTGTTCAGGTTGGTTGTCCCAACATCGCCTTCGGGGTTTTCCAAGCGAATGAAGACCGTCACTTTATTCGCGGTGGTTTTGGCCTGTACTTTAGGATAGCACCATTTATTATTCGTGCCATCTCGCCCACTCCAAATCACCGTGCCACTCCGAAAATCAGTGCCGCCAGTGGGGTCAATGCCAATATTAAGAAACATTTTATCTGGGTCTGGGCCAGTGGAGGTGCCTTTGAAGAAGGAGACCAGACTGCCCCGAAAGGTGTAATTTTTGCCAACTTGGGCGGCGACAGTTTGGCGAAAAACAATATCAAATTTATAGCGTGAGGTGACTACTTGCGAGTGCGTTCCTTGAGTGTGGTAATCATGGCCGCCACCGCCAAAATATTTTTGGGTAAATAAGCCAAAAGTGCCGCTATCCATCAAGTGAAAGCGACTGTCACCCACCGAAACAATATCTAAATCCCAATACGCCCCATACATTTCAGGATATTGTGGCTCTTTCCATTGCATCACCCTACCCTCATAAATAAAAGGCTGATACTCATCAAAACTTCGATTCATAAATTGTGGCTGTACTTGCCCTGGGGGTGTCGGTTGGGGCGTAGGTGTAGGCTGAGGTGGGGGCGTGGATTGTGATGCCCAGGCGGGAAAGAGTTCAGTAAATTTGAGAGCCAATTGCAAATTTCCCGTTACTTGGATTTGCTTTTGTTGATAGGCTTGCTGCACATTTAATTTGCCTTGAGACAACAAAACGAAATTCGGGATACTCATAATAATCGTCGTGTCAGCACTACGGGGCGCGCTATTACGGACATTACATTGCCCATTGGCAATGTCAATCGCCCATGAACTGCCTCCGTCCCCGGTTAATTGGAGCCAATAGGTCAACTTTAGCCCACTGGCTTTACCAGTTTGAAAATTACGTTGCATTGCGGCAATGGATTGGTCTAACTCTGCTTTCGTGGTCATGTGGTTTCCTTAGATTTTAGTTATATAGAGTCACAAAGCTTGCTTTGCGACTCCAATTCAGTGAAGAAGAAGATTATTTATTACGGTAGTGCTACTAATACAAAATTACGAGCAAGTTCAACCTTATTGTCACCTAACGCAATGGCAAACACTTTAGCGGAGGTCTGTGTGCCGCGATTCACGCATAAGACTTCCGTTACATTACCTTGCAATCCATTGCCATCGTCATTGGGGGCTTTGGTAAAATAATCCCAAGTGTCCCCTGTGCCTCCAGCAAACTCAATATTGGCCTCAAATACGTTACGGGTGGCGGTTAAATTGTAACTATATGTCATTATCCAGGTAAGGCCGCTATTTACTTGAGTGGTTGAACAAGCCGCGCCTTTCGTATTAACCGCTATGTTCGTAATGCCATTCGTTGGGGTGACGGTACTTGTTGGCTCAATTGTGGGTGAGACAGTGGCGGTAGTCGTTATGGTTGGCTCAATGGTAATGGTGGCTGTAGGGGTGGCGGTGTTATCAACCATGTTGATAAGCAAGGGCAGGTAAACTTTAATCTCACTTGTGCCAGGTGTTTGTTTCGGCCAAATGGGTTTTTGGGCTTCAGTGGCCTGGGGAGTTAAGGCGGCAATTAAGGTAAAGATAAAACTTATTATTAGTAATGTTTTGAGGAGAAAATGGTTCATAATGTTCTAAAAAGATTATTTTGGAGTGCAAACTTTCAGGTTTGGCGTACTAAATAGGCGCAAACCTGAAGGTTTGCACTCCCAGAGGATTATTTCACAAAAATGGGTAAATATAGCTTTGCTTGTTGATATAATTGTTCAATTTCTGCTACGTTCAGCACCCGATTATAGAGCCGCAAGTCATCTATCGTCATTTTAGTAAATAACATCGGCGACTGATACGGGTCTGAGGCAATAAAAAGCGGGCTGTCATTTTGAGCAATGCCACTGGCAGTGTCGCTTTTTTGCCCCACTGCTTGATTATTGAGCCATAATCGTAAGGTTGAACCGTCATACATGCCCACCACATGCTGCCATTGGTTAGGCACGAGAGAGGTATCACTATCCAAACAACGTTGCGGTAAATTTAGACTAGGTTGAATACAAACCTCCACGCGGTCGCCGATGAGCCACAGGCCATAACGGGTCTGGCCGTTGGCGGAGTCACTTTTTTCTAAGATAGTGTAATAATTTGTCGGCGTAGCTTGCGGCTCATAATATAACCACACACTCAGCGAAAATTGCGCTGCAAAATCTAAACTGTTGGCATCGGGAATTTCTAAATACGCATCTTGCCCATTCAATTGATAGGCATTATGCCCGTTACCAAAACGGTCATTCGTAAGGGCGGCCGCCCCATGCACGGTGGTTGGTTGATGTTGCTCACTCTCATCGGCGGTTTGCCCATTGAAGGAATAAGCGGCCACCAAGCCGTGCGTGAGGGCAGGCGTGGCGGAAAGGGGCGGAATTAAATCTAGGTCAAATAATTGCGGCCACCATTTGCCCGTAACAAATAGGCGGTCAGTGGCCGCATCGTAGGCAATCCCGTTTAGCACATCAATTCGTTGCGTGTAGTTGGGCGGTAATTGGAGCAAGCCTAACAAATCAAGCCAGCCAACGACCTCGCCCGTTTCAGGGTTAATGCGGGCGATATGATTAGTTTGCCACACATTGGCGTAAATTTCGCCGTTGATATATTCTAATTCGTTAAGTTCAGTGACTGGCCCATGCTCATCATGCACATCCACATGCCCAATCTCGGCTAACGTGTCAGGATTCCAAAAATAGAGCCGTGCCGAACCGTCGCTCATAATCAATTTTTTGTCATCATGAGTAATACCCCAGCCTTCAGTGGGGTAATTAAAGCTACGGATTAGCTCAAAACTATCTTTATTATAAACAAACCCCACACCCGATTGCCACGTCAACGCAATAATTTTATCTTGCCAAATCGTAATGCCCTCACCAAAATATTGCGAGGGCATGTTAATTTGCTGTAGCACTTTGCCCGTTGCTACCTCCACTTTACGCAGACTGGATTGACCATTGAGGCCCGTGCCTTCATAGAAAATTCCATCTTGATAGACCAGTCCTTGCGTAAATGCCGCAGGGTCATGGGGATATTGGCTGATGACGGTGTAGCTGTAAACTGGCACATCTAAGGCGGGCGCGGCGGTAATGGGCGTGGTGCGCCGAGTTAGCCCTAACAAAGCAATTACGGCAAATAAAGTGAGTAGCAAAAAGGAGTGTAAACCTTTAGGTTTGCCACACCATCCATGAGCAAACCTAAAGGTTTGCCCTCCGAAGAAATTTTTCTTCATAATAATTCAGCAACCTTCACAATGAAATAAGCAGCGGGAACTAATAAAAATTGGGCTAAAACTGTACCAACTAAACGACTGAGAATCAACATGATGACACAACGGCGAAAATAAAGCGGGTCAACTTCACCTTGCATTACATCATCGGTCAACATGGAGAGGTACGGGTCAATGAAAATGAGCAATAAAATGGACGCAACCCCGTTGATAACGGCAGATAACGTACTCGCGGTGACCCGTAAGGGTGGGTTCAGTGCGCCCGCATAGAGCGCAGCCAACACGCCAACCGCCATGATTGCTTCGGCTAAAACGTTAAAGCTGATAATGTGCCAGGGCAAATGCTTGAGCCGTGTCAGCCCTTCCAGATTGCGCGTCGCTGGGGCGGCGATAGAAGTTTTAACATGGTAAATGCCCACTTTAGAGAAGGCATGTAAGACTAATAAAGGCAGTGAGCGATAAACACTAAACGCAATAACGGCGCGGCTGAATAGTTGCTGAAAACTTGGCACTAATATCCCGCCAACGAGGGTGGCGATGGTGGCGGAAACGAGCAACCAGCGAAAATCGGTCAGTAAGTTAACGGTTGTCCCTTGTAAGACATTTTGCTCAATGTGCTTGGCGAGGAGGGGGGCTTGGAAGGAGTTGGCGGTACGGGAGATTAAAACGAGTAGGTTAAAGAGCGAAAATGAAATGGCAATGCGCCCGGTGCGAGTGGCGACCAGTCGCACCGCATAAGCCAAAGTGCTAATCAAATGGATGACAAAGGTCAGGCCAATCACGATAATAATTTGCTGACTCATGGTAACTATAGTATGGACTCAGTTGATAAATTGTGCAAACTGACTTAAGGTTGAAGGCTTGCTCAAATCATGAGTTAGGGTTATGATTTGAGTCAATGACAACTGACGGAGTCCAAAGCCGTAGACTTTGAACGCTAGTCAAAGCCTACGGCTTTGGACTCCTACTATAAAATCAAATGCGTGCCTTATATTTTGACCAAACATTACATTATCAGGCTACGCGGCCTGAACCGACTTTACCCCAAGGCGAGGCATTGATACGCACTCGCCTAGCGGGAATTTGTAATACAGATTTAGAAATTGTGCGGGGCTACATGGGCTTTCGCGGCGTGTTAGGGCATGAATTTGTGGGCGAAGTGGTGCAAGCCAATGGCTCAACTGACTTAGTGGGACAGCGAGTGGTGGGCGAAATTAATGCCTATTGTGGCGAGTGTGCCACCTGTCGGCGTGGCGACCCCACCCAATGTCCCCATCGTACCACGTTGGGCATTGTGCAACGTGACGGTACTATGGCGGATTATTTCACGTTGCCGCTCAAATTATTGTATCCCGTCCCCGACTCGGTGCCTGATGAATGGGCGGTTTTTACCGAACCGTTAGCGGCAGCTTGCCAAATTTTAGAGCAAGTGCATATCCGTCCCACTGACCGCGTGGTGGTTTTGGGTGACGGTAAATTAGGCTTACTTATCGCCCAAGTATTACAATTAACGGGCTGTCAATTAACCGTCATAGGCCGACATACCAACAAATTAGCCATTTTAGCCGCGCGCGGTATCCGCACCCAATTGGCGGACGAAGTGGAGTTGGAGGCCGATATTGTAATTGAGGCCACGGGCAGCCCTAGCGGGTTTGCAATGGCGCGGAAAATCCTGCGCCCGCGCGGGACGTTGGTCTTAAAAAGCACCTTTCATGGGGATATTAACCTTAATTTGAGCATGGTCGTGGTGGATGAAATTAAGCTCATTGGCTCACGCTGCGGCCCCTTTGCCCCCGCCTTGCGCTTGCTAGAGCAACGCTTGGTCGATGTGACCCCGTTGATTCATGACACGTTTCCGTTAGATGACGGCTTGGCCGCGTTTGAGCGCGCCGCCGCGCCAGGGGTGTTAAAAGTATTGTTAACGGTAAATTAAGGAGCAGCAGCCATGATTTTTATTACCTCAGCCTTACCCTGGTTTGGGCGCAAAAAAGCCCCCGCAAAGGTGGCTACAACCACGCATGGCGGCGATGAGCCGACGCGGTGGCAAGTAGTGGCTCGTAATTTAACGCCATTACTCGCCACGATTATTAAGGGACGTTTAGAAAGCCAAGAGATTCCTGCTATCATTCAACATGAGGCCGTTGGCACCGTGTTTGGCTTGACTACGGGGCCATTGGGTTGGGCGGCGGTGTTGGTGCCAGAGGCTTTGGCCGAGCAAGCTCTCGCCATTTTGGCAGAAGAGGTGGCATTAGATGAGGATGATTTTACCGATGCATCAGGTAGGTCAGACATTCTTGTCTGACCAGACCATCACCACATTATTTACAGGTGGATTTAAATTGGAAACAGAAGCAAAATTGGCAATTCAACTGGAATAAATTTGATTACACCCAGTGGCGTAGTCATCTCTTTACGGGATTGTCAGGTGAGGAAATTAGCCGAAAGGCGATGGCACATCGAAAAAAGTTGAGTTTGAGCTATACTGAGTATATCAAGATTTAGCCCCCTCACCCCGGCCATCTCCCATTGGGAGAGGGGCGGGGGTGAGGGGAATTTAGTTGTTGCACCCAAATCTTGAAATACTGATACTTGCTAACCCGTTGACCGCTTATTTCACCTCAAACATGCGCCCCGCGCCGCGCCCAAATATTTCAGGAAAATACATCTGCTCGGCATGGGTGGGAATGACCTGATAACGGCCAGGCATGGTGGCGCGTGCCAGATAATAATAACGATATGTTCCTTTGGGCAGATAGGTCGCAAATAACACCACCTTCTCATCACGCAACTCCACATGGTCAAAGTTGCCAGAGTTATAACGGTCACTTTGGTCAGCCACGCTGCTGGTGGCTAAAGCGGGGTTAATCGCCTCCAATCCTGCGGGCAAAGGGTCTTCTATCATTACGTAATGTAAGTCACTCGGCGCAATCACCATCACTTCCACCTCAATCACCTCGCCCACGTTAGCCATTGTAATGGGGTCGTTACTATCCTTCAGCCGATAATTTCGCGACACGCTGATGCCGCGCTCAATCGCCTTAATCTCCGTCGCCGTCTGATAATAGGTCAGATAGGCCGCGTAATAAAGCGTTCCCTCACCCCCTCCCCCCTCTCCCAGTGGGAGAGGGGCAGGGGTGAGGGTAGGCTCTCCCAGTGGGAGAGGGGCAGGGGTGAGGGCTTGCCGATTTACGGTCAGACGATTAGCGGCATCCGCCAGCAAATCCGCCACCGCCACCCGCAACGTTTGCGTACTGGTAATGGTTTCAGTCGTGACTCGCCCTTGCCCCAACGGCTGATTATTCAGCGAAACTTGCCACTCATAATTCCCCGCCAACTCGCCACTCGCAATCATCCACTCCGTCAAGCCCATAATTGCCCAAGCCGTCTCTTGGGTGGTCGCCCAATAACCGCCATGAGCGCGAGTTACCATGAGCCAACGGACCGCTTTCGGCAACATCGGGTGGTCAGGTTGCAGCCGTGACAGCGCAGCCACAATGATGGCGGTGCTTTGAGTATCAGTGTTCATGGACT
>JAIFLK010000003.1:0-10513 GCA_020049115.1 Chloroflexota bacterium
TTCCAATTGATAACAGCCGCAACGACCTCAAGTGTAATTGGGGGTGATTTAGGTACTATGACCCAAAAACTATCTGAAACACAATAACCCATTCGTTCAATAGCAATTTTTACTCGTTTACCCCAGCTTGGGTTGTTGATAGATGAAAGTAAAACTTTCTTATTGAAAAGATATTTTTCTTTGTCTTTTCTTGGTTCTTCTAATTCATTAGGATAAACAATTGTGCTAGATTGACTATAATCTATATAAAAATCACGCGGTAAGGTTCTTTGCACACCTGTAAGCCAAAGTATATTTTGGTGGTCATCATAATTTATCCACCGCTTTTTTTCTGGATTATCTCCCCTTATAACACCTAGAAATACAATAGCTAATTTTTCTAAATCAATACAACAAGATTGTATTTTTTTCCATATAAATTGAGATAGAATTAATTTGTAATCTATAATGTGTGTATTTTTAGAACCCTTAGTTGAACGAGATTTTTCATTCCACACGGTTTGGTCATTAACTAAAGCCGTGACTGTGAATTTACCTTGTTTGATTAACTGCTCAATTTCAGGGTTTTTATCAATTTTACCCTTTTTGTCTTTTGGGGCTTGAATGTTATGTATTACAACAGGCGTGTGGTTGGAGGTTCTTTTTTGGGCAAATATAACTAATCCCCCTGTTTGGGCATCTGCAAATGTACCAATGGGCAGTTCCCATAACTCTAGTAAATCGCAAGTTGTTAGTAACTTTTGCCGAAGTTGAGGCGAGGCTTCTGCCGCTACAAAGGAAGGTGGCATAAGCACGGCTAAATAACCATCAGGAGCAAGTCGATTAATTGCATGTTCAAGGAATTGATTTGCCTCTTCATATCTTGTGGGTTTACTTTTATCCCCTGTTAAAGTTTTTCTGTCACCCCCAAATGGCGGATTGCCTACAATAACATTAGGTTGGTGGTGCTGTAGCCAATTCCAGGCAAAGGCATCTTGATTTTGAATGTCCCAATTATCGCGCGAAGTGGATAGTAACAAGCCTAGTTTAGCCCAAAGATGTTGTGGGCCGTACACATCATTGCCATGCAAATAGTGGTTCATTGGTTGGTCGCGCATGTCGCTCAAATTGGCAAGACGGTCATATCCCGAAATTAAAAAGCTGCCCCAGCCACAAGTCATATCAGCTACATGGCGTTGGTCAGGGGGCAAAAACTCAATAGGAATATTATCCCAAATTCGTTGCGTTAAATAAAGGGGAGTATCGTATAAACCATATTTTTTGCGCTGAATATCACTATAAGCACTTAGTGACAAGTCAGCGATATGATGTGGCTCAAATGAAGCATAACGTAAATTACCCAAGATTTTGTAAGCTGATTCAATAGCTTGCCCATTTTGTTGAAACATGTCCAAATCAAAATAGTTACCAAAGGGTTGTTGTCTCGCTAGTTGTATCAAGGCATGAATTGAGAATTTACGGTCTCGGATAGAGCGTACCTCTTCACCCAACACACCAGTATCAGCCAGAATAATTGCCCCTAATAATTGAATTGCTAATTTAGAGATAGTGTCATCATCAATTTTATGGTGACGTAATTCGTTAATTGAACTAAAAAAATGGTTTTTTAATAATTTTCCCGTTGCCTCAAGCGCAAATAAAGATAATTGTAATGGTTCTAATTCAGGAAAAGAGGGAAAAGGGGTGTTATGTTGTTTAAAATCCAAAATGCGTTGTGGCTTAAAGTCAACCGCGTACCGTTCTAAAACTGTGCCAAGTTGACCATAAGCAATATGGTCATGTCGCTGAATCGGTTGAATTTCACTTTTGCTGATAGCTTTACTTAACCAAAAAGAAAAATGATTATCGCGATGAATTAAATGAAATGGGGCGGTTGATTGCGCTAATAACGGCACTAATGTTTCATCAGAACGACCATTCGCCGCATGAAAGATAGTGAAACTCACATCTTTAGCCGTGCGCCGTTCAGCATGGGCATAAGCGAGCGCGTCAAAAACAATCGTTTCATTATTACTAATGGAAAGCGATTGATTTTCAACAATGGCGCGTGTATCAAAGCCAAAATTGATTAAGGCTTGTTTCGCATGATGAAGAGCTTCAGGAGGCATGGTTGTCATGGGTTAGTTACTTTAATTAGAACATACTTTCTACACAAATTATACTTAAATTATCAATTTAAACAACTACCAGCAAATTAATCTAGTTGCGACTGACTCACTTCTTTCACCCACGCCAATTCAGCCTCATCCAATGGTGGCGATGGCTCTTGGGTGTAATCAATGGAAAGGTGATAAAAGGCTTCGTCATAAATTTCAGTTAACGCCTGTCCTAAATCTAACAACACATCTTCATCAGGAAAATGTAACGGCACAGCCACAATCGGCAATTTATCCGCCAACTGAATCGGCCAGACCTCTTGTTGCGACCTGCCCGCGCGGGTGAGGGAAACGTAATAATTCGCGGGCGGCAATTGCGAATGAGTCCAAACTCGCGTGCCACGCCGTAATAAATCAAGCTCTAGCAAATGGACTCCCGCCTCCCGTAAATGGGCGCGCTTGCGGCGATAATCGCTTAAGTTAGGTTCACGTTTATTCACAGGGGATAAAATTTCAATACTTGTAATTAACAAATTTTGCGCCACATCATGAATTTCTACGGTGACTAAACGGACTTGCGCTAAAGGCAAAATAACAGGCGCGGTCAGGGTGGTTGGCCTGGCTTCTGCCACTGCGACACCACCGCCACTAGGCTTAAGGGGCAACGGATAACCATTTGACTGTTTAGCCTTAAATATTTCGACATCAGGATACATAATGGTCACTTCTGATTCGTCTGCCACCACATGCAACTCTAGCCGCGCCGTATATTTCGGCTGAATTTTGGGCGCGAGTAAACCCCGAATTTTACTCGCTAAAGCATTATGGACATCTGTCCATAAATAACCTTCTAAATAAGGGTCCATTCCTGGAAAGGGTGAGGGCATGATAACCTCCTAAATGTGTCTCAATTCCAATAACTAGTTGTGCTATCTAACTCGCGTGCCAACCGTTCATAATCCCGTTCTAGTTTGAGAAATTTCATTTCCATTAACATGAATTGCTCTAACAATTGGTTTACGGCGCGATAGGCCGAGGGATAGTCATAGATAGTGGGAATAACGACTTCATGCATGCCCACGTCCACGCCATCCCCGCCACGCCATTCGACCTGTTCATTTGCGGCCATTCCCATGATTTTATAATCTAGGCGGGCGGCGCGCTCACGAAAAATCACTACGGCCTGGGGCAATAAGTCGCTTATTTCCGTTAAGGTGAATTTATCTTGTTGCCATAAAAGTAAGAGTTCAGTGAATGTATGCATAGAGGTTTTTAGTAGTCATCTGATGACTTCAAGTCATCAGATGACTAACTAAATTAGAATTGTTGTAAGAAACGGAGGTCATTTGCCCAGAAATAGCGAATATCTTCAATGCCATGTCGTAACATGGTGATACGTTCAGGCCCCATGCCGAAGGCAAAGCCACTGAATATCTCAGGGTCATAACCACCATTACGTAATACATTGGGATGTACCATGCCACAGCCGAGAATTTCTAGCCAGCCACTGTGTTTGCACAGCCGACAACCCTTACCATCACACAAGAAACATTCCACGTCCATTTCGGCGGAGGGTTCAGTAAAAGGGAAATAGCTGGCCCGAAAACGAGTGGCGCGATTAGCCCCATAAAGCCGTCTTACGAAATTTATCAGCGTACCTTTCAAATCACTAAAGCGGATGTTATGCCCTACCGCCAACCCTTCCACCTGATGAAATTGAATTTCAGAACGGGCTGTAATTTGCTCATTGCGGTAGCACATGCCGGGCAAAATGACCCGAATCGGCTCAGGGTGAAATTCTCGCATGGCACGAATTTGCCCTGGTGAGGTGTGGGTGCGGAGGAGGAGTTCATGGTTGGTGGTATAGAACGTATCTTGCATTTCACGGGCGGGGTGATGTGGCGGGAAGTTGAGCATTTGGAAATTGACCTCATCCGTTTCCACGTCGCGGCTGCGATAAATTTGGAAGCCCATATCAGCCCAAATTTGGTAAATACGGCGCAAGGTTTGGGTGCTAGGGTGTAGTCGTCCCCGTGCCATTTTTCGCCCTGGCATGGTGACATCTAGCGCGCCCATTTTGAGAGCTTGCGCTAACTCGGCGGATTTGATGGCTTGGCTATGAGCCTCATACGCGGCTTCTAAGGTTTGTTTCAGTTCATTGGCGCGTTGCCCAAAGGCGGGGCGTTCCTCTTTGGGCAGTTCACTGACGCGGCGCAACAGGACGGGAATTTCTCCTTTGCGGCCAAGATATTGGCTGTTCCAGGCAATGAGTGCCTCACTTGTAGTGAGTTGGGGGAGTTCTGCGTGGGCAGTTTGGACGATGGTTTCAAGTTGGTTTAACATTTTTAGTCGTTCAGCGAGTCAGCAAGTCAGTCGGTCAGCATATCAGCGTGTCAGCTTCATAGCTGATATGCTGACCGACTGACTCGTTATGGTTGAAAGGGAAATTCTTCTTTGGTGAAATCAATTTTAACAGCAGGTTTGCGCTTGCGCTTCTTTTTGGAGGCCATGAGTGTATCTAAAAAAGTTAAGAATGTTTCTAATTCAGGTTGGTACAAGGGTTTGAGTTGGCAAGCGGCGTTATAGGGCAGTCTTAATTGAGAAGGGTCAAAATGAAGCACTCGCGCGCTGCGGAAAAAATGACGAAACCCCCGTAATTTATTGAGACATGCCAGTGATTCTTGGCTGATGACGGCGGGGCGAAGGGGCAGGAGGTCAGTTGCCATATTGCGTAATAATTCGGCATGCCATTGCGTTTGGTCAACAATTTCTAGGCCAAAATGCTCCACTAGCCGCAAAAAGAGCATTTCAAATAAAGTATATAAGCGATACAAGTAATAGCCTAAAGCAATATTTCGACTATCGGTGATATCGGCGGCATGTTCTTGTTCGAGGGCGACATAAACTTCCGTAATGGTCGCAATATCTTCTAACAAGGTTGCTTTCAGCAGAAATAGGTCGGTGTTTTGTTCAGTCCAGTCAATCATAATAAAAAAGCGCAACCTGAATGGGGTTGCGCCCGCGAAGTGTTACATGGATAAACCAACTAGCCAGGCGCGTTTAAGCAAACTGGCTAAAAAATGCAGGGTGAATAATTAAGTTGAGCTTATAGGTTAGTTTCATGGTCGTTTACCGTAAAGTTGCCCAAAATCATAGCACATATTTTGGCCTGTGTCAATCTTTTGCCTGGCGTTGTTGCCATATCTTTGGTGTATCTCCTCATGGGTCTTTTTTGATTTCTAACTTTGCCTGATGCGCCCACTCTTTAGCCAAAGGGGTTATTCAAGCAAGATTTTTATGAAACAGGGCTTTTTCAGTTAATAATTGCTCCACTGTTTCTAAGCCCGCTTGATAGGCTTGCCGCGCCCGTTCATTTTCCCCGCGTAACTGCAAAATATCTCCCTCTAGTCGCCGCAAATGTGCCTCCGTTAGGTTTTTCCCGCGATGGACAACGCGCGCCAATATTGATAAGGCTTGTGAATATCGCCCGCGCACTTTGAGTAAATCTACTAATAATTCGGTTAAGGTTAAACGGTCAGCTTTGATTAAGCTCTGTTCAGGAATGGTCTGTAAGAGTGTTAAGGCATGGTCTGCTTGCCCTTGCTCAATTTCCTTTTGACGGTGTTCCTGCCAACAAGCAATGGCGGCGGAATAGTTTTTGGCTTCAGTATAATGAAATAAAGCGGTCGTAAATTGTCCATGGGTGGTGTAGACCTTGGCGGCTTTTTCATTATAAAGCTGCCATGTTTCGGTCTGTTTAAGTTGCTTGATGAAATAGTCACGCCAATGGGCGCGTATTTGTACACCCCCGTGTAGGTCAAATTCTATCAGATGTAATTGCTCTAGTTGTGATAACAAAGCCGCTTGATTAGCCCAGGCTTGGACGGGCGCGGCCTGGTGAAAAACAGCTAATTCATATAACAAGGCTAGTTTATCTTCGGTGAGTCGCTGGCTAATACGTTCAAACAAAGTATGGTAGGGTAAATGGGTGGTAAAATCTGTCAATTTATTACCTACTTGATAAAAGGCAACCCATAGCTGTAGCCAACGGGGATTACCGTTTGTTGTGCTATGTAATAATTCTTGCTCGGTTGGGGTTAAAGTCAGCCCATGATATTTTAATAATTTCACCAAGCCATCCTGAGCCGTTAATGCTTGTAATGAATAACTCTGTGGCACAATGATAGGTAATTCTTGTCCTATCAAAATAAGCGGGAGGGGGTCAGTGAGGAGGCTTTGTAGAAATTGTAAGAGGGGTTCATGTTGCGGGGTTTCGTAATGGAGTATATCTACTTCATCAAAACAAAGTAGGGGTGGCCGAGGCATTAAGGCTAAATCGGCGCGCCAAGTATTGAGTAGGATTTCTTGGGGTAATGTTTCCCCTTGATTGGCCTGCATGAGGCCAATTAAGGTGGCTAATAAAGCCGAGTTTTGCCCCGCGTTCACTTGTTGTAAATAGAGTTGGCAAAAATGACCTAAATTAAATAGTAGTTCTAACAAACGGTCATTCAAATAGGGGCGAAAAGTAAACCAAAAGATGCGTCCCGCAAAATACGTGTGGGCTAAATATTGCCCCAAAGCGGTTTTACCCACCCCACTTTCACCCGTTAGGCCAATAGCCGCGTTCTCATTGACCAGTAAATCTCGACACCTTTGTTCCACCTTCGTTCGTTCATATAAAGGTGGGGGGATAATGGGTTGCTCTAAACGTAAGGCCATGCGCCGTTGTTGTAATATGACTGTTGCTAATTGTTCAACCTGTTTAGGTAACTCTGTTTTGGCTAATTTAGCGTAAAACGAAGCATGATTTATTTTAACTTCTATTAACCGTTTACGAATACCAATGGTTTTGGTTTTGGCATTACCCGCCTCATCTTCCACCCAATAAATTTGCGGCGCAAGAAAACAGGCTTGTAATAATCTGACATCTACTTTACGCTGAATCAATGTTTGATAGGCTCGTTGCATCAGTTTGACCAACACCTCGCCGCGCCGTTGTGGTGACATATCATCCATTGAAATTTCTAGCAAATCTTGCCCTAAAAAATAAACTTGGGCGAGAGGGGAATTTTGGCCTAATTGCGCTGGGTCATGGTAATGCTCTAGGGCATCCCACAGGAGAGCCGCAAAGGGAGTTAGGTTTGAGGGTTTGTTGAGTTTTGCTTCGCGTGGCATGGGGGTAAATATAACGGCGGTGCTGGCTTTTCAATCCGTTTATCCTTATATTCGTGACAGTGATATTTTGTTATATAATCCTATTCAAAAACTTTAGACTAAAAACCCCTGATTTTAGACAAACAGCTGCTGAAATAAAATTATTTTGCGGATATAATGGCTGTGAACCTAATCAAAGAGTTCAAAGAAAAAGATATTGTTTCCTATAAGTTCCAAAAAATAATTTGCCCATTATAAAATTAATCTAACTTAAAATCAAATTTGTTAATTATTTCAGTAACACAATAAAGAAGTATTGTGTTACTGAAATAATTTAAGTGAGCCATTTTCATGCAAGACTTAAAAATCAAAATCGTTGAACATACCCTAACCGTAGATAAGGACGGCTTACGTTTAGAGCCAGTTAAAAAACCTAAACCTGAAGTAGATCTAATGCCTTTGCTACTATTTTGTATGTTGTGTATTACTTTAATTTCCATGTCGCGGTAATTTTAGAGTTGCCCAAGTCAAATTTGATAATTTCATCAATAGGTGTGGAGGAGGAGTGCGAAAGTTTTACTTTCGCCTGTCAAAATTTTATTTTGACACTCCTGCCTGTTCTACGTCACCAAAATAGCCTAAGTTAACAGAATCAGTACATCAAGATTTTGTCGTAGGGGTAGGGCTTGTCCCTACCCACCAGGGCGACCACAAAGGTACGCCCCTACAAATCTTGATATACTCAGTATATCAAGATTTAGCCCCCTCACCCCAGCCCTCTCCCAAAGGGCGAGGGAGTATCTTGTCTCCCCTCGCCCTTTGGGAGAGGGCTGGGGTGAGGGTGATTTAGTTATTGCGCCCAAATCTTGATATACTGATACTGAGAATAGTTTTTTACAAGGGGGTGATAACTTATCAGCCCCTTGCACTTTTTTTGCCCTATTCCCTAGCCACATGTTAAACTAGCCTCAACTTTTACCCCTTTATTAGCCACCCATGATTAACCTGATTTACAGGCCATTTTAATCCTGTTAATCCTGTTAATCATGTCTAAAATTACAGTCATGGACAGTCGAATCGAAAAGATGGCGCAAGTCCTCATCAACTACTCAACGGCAGTCAAGCCAGGTGAGCGCGTGCTTATTCGCGCCACCAGCCCCGTCGCCGAGCCATTGGTGCAGGCATTATATCAAGAAGCATTACGGGCGGGGGCGCAAGCCTTCACCTACATTCATCTGCGCGATGAGGACACGCTTGCGCTAGAGGCTACGCAGCAGGCCGATTTATTGGGCGCGGCCAACCCCATGTTAGAGTTAATGTATGAAACCTGTCAGGTCATCATTCGCATTGATGCCTCCGAGAATCCCTTGGCGATGGTTGATTATGCGCCAGAGTTGCAACGGGCGGTGGTGGCAGGCAAGCGAGTTTTAATGAAACATCAAATGGAACGGGAAGGCAATGGCATGCTGCGCCGTTGCACTGTTCTATTTCCGACGCAAGGGTTGGCGCAACGGGCGGGCATGTCGCTGCAACGGTATGAGGATTTTGTTTACCGTGCTTGCAAACTCCATTTGTCTGACCCCGTAGCGGCATGGCAGGAGGTTAAGACCATGCAACAGCGTTTTGTGGATTATTTGGTGGGCAAAAAGTTGCTCCATGCACGCGGCTCCAATATTGATATGACGGTATCTATCGAAGGACGCACCTTCCTTAATGCTTGTGGCGATAGCAATTTCCCTGACGGCGAGATTTTCACGGGGCCAGTGGAGGATGGGGTTAATGGTTGGGTCAACTTCACCTATCCCGCCTATTATTCGGACAATCGGGTTTCAGGGATTAAATTACGCTTTGAGAACGGCCTCATCACTCAGGCCACCGCTACGGAAAATGAAGCCTTTTTGCTCAGTGTATTAGATAGTGACCCTGGGGCGCGGCGGTTAGGCGAGTTTGCCATTGGCAGTAATTACGATATACAACGTTGGACGGGTTCTATTTTGTTTGATGAGAAAATTGGTGGCACACTGCACATGGCTGTCGGGCAGGGCTATCCGCAAACAGGCAGCGTCAATACTTCCGCCGTCCATTGGGACATGATTTGTGACATGCAAGCCGACGGCGAAATCTCGGCCGATGGTGAAGTTTTCTATCGAAATGGACAGTTTCTAATTTAATTAGGAATTGGGAATTAGGAATTACGAATTACTTAAATTCTACCCTAATTCCTAATTCCTAATTCCTAATTCTCATGCAGGATTTTCGCAATTTAGCCTGGCATGTCAGTGATGTACATGGGCAATATAGCTACACTAACCCGCACGCCGACTTATATCTCTACTTAAGCCAATGGTCAGACATGGAGTCTTATCTCAATGTGGGCTACTCCCGTTTGGGGCAATATCACCTACAAACGGCGACCCATTTGCGCTTGATTGACCGTTTGGCGGACGGCATGGTAGCTTTACACTCCGTCAGCCCGCAGCCGCATGAACGCCGTTTATTAGATGTGGCGGCGGGGCGTGGTGGCGCGGCGATTCGGGCGCGGCAAAAATATTGGCTGGAGGTGGTTGGGGTGGATATTACGCCCTATAACGCGAATCGTGCCACTCTAAATGCCCATGAGCAACATGCCGCGCCCTGGGTTAAATTTAACCTGGGCAGTGCTGACCGTTTGCCGTTTGCTAACGAATCATTACCTTTGGTCTGGTCGATTGAATCGCCCGCCCATTTTCCTGATAAACCCGCTTTTTTACGCGAGGTCAGTCGGGTGTTAAAGCCAGGCGGAATTTTCACCCTGGCCGATTTATTGGTGGTGGAGTCGGTGGCTTTGGCAAATCGCCAAATTTATGCGGATTTTATGGAAACATGGGATGTGCCGTATTTGGAGACGGTGGAGAGCTACCAAACGGCTTTGGCGGCGGCGGGGCTAGAATTGCGCCGCATGGAGATAGTCACCCAATATAATTTAGACATTCTCAACCGTGATTGTTGGCTGTTTTTGCAACTGTCTAAACCAAAGTGGTTATATAATTCTTACAAGAAATTTCTCAAGTGGCGAACAGGGGCGAATTTGGACAATGTTTATCGCCATGTGTTGGCCTCGCACCGCGCCCTCCAACTCGGCATGATTGATTATGGCCTGTTCTGGGCAGTGAAAGTGTAACGCGAAATAAGACGAAAAGGAACGCGAAAAGGGCGAAATAAGACGAAAACCGCGAAAGATTCATTTTTTCGCGGTTTTCGTCTTATTTCGCCCTTTTCGCGTT
>JAIFLK010000003.1:10518-13197 GCA_020049115.1 Chloroflexota bacterium
AACGCGAAAAGGGCGAAATAAGACGAAAACCGCGAAAAAATGAATCTTTCGCGGTTTTCGTCTTATTTCGCCCTTTTCGCGTTCCTTTTCGCGTGATGTTTTCGCATTGCTCGTGTTCTTCGTTAGATAACGTTGCTTTGGGCAGGGCCTGATAATCAATGAAATCCTCATAGCCGCCATTATCGTAACATTTATTAAACACGGTGGCAAGGTTTAAGGCCGTATCTGCGTCATCATAACGTAAGGGAATGGCAAAATGAGGTAATTTATCGGCCAGTTTGATGGGATAAATCTCAAAGGTAAATTTCGGGTCTTTACGGGTCACGCAAACCAGATAACGATAAGCGGGTAATTTTTTGCGCTCATTTTTAGGCCAGGCAATCGTCCAATTGCCCTGACTAAGTAAATCAATTTCCACTAAATTTGCCTCGCTGTATAACAACTCTTGCTGTTTCTTTTGATAATCTACATACCCCTTGCCCTGTTTATTAGCAGGGCTTAACACCTCAATTACCGTGACCACTTCCCCACTTTTGTTGTGAACAATTTCAATATATGACTGACGAATTTCCTCTTGGGGCCAGATAAAGACCAGAGGTTGGTCAAGTATCACAACAGAGCCTAGCCGCGCGTCAGGTTGTTGTCTAACAATGGAAAGGTCAGACAAGATGGTATGTTCAGGCTGTAATAAATAAACCCGTTCTTCAATTCTAATTCGTCAGCGATGTAAGTGATGAGGCGTTGATGCACGCCTGACCAAAATGAAGGCGTTTCTAAATGGGGATCCATCCCAGGAAATGGACTTGGCATATCGTAACTTCAATAAGGGAGTGCAAATCTTTAGCTTTAACGGCCAAATCTGAAGATTTGCACTCCACTTGTGAAAATTCTATGATTATTATAGACGTGGCCTTAAGTGGAAGCAATTTTTTCGCCCGTCTACAATTTGGGTGAATCGTGACTAAGTGTATAATAGGCTTCGTTAGAACGTATTTCTTAAATGGTGGGCTGATGATTTATCGGCGCACTGGTAACAAAAGGAGCAAATGATGAAACAAAAAAGAATATGGGTGATATGCTTTGTTTTATTGGCAATATCTTTAGTGGCGGCGCAATGTGGTGGCACGGCCCCAGCGACTGAGGAAAAGAAAGCGGCTGAGGTGGCTAAACCGACTGAAGCTAAAGCGGAAGCAGCGGCTACGGCTGATTTGACCCCCACGCCCGAAGTGGTGGATAAAGAGAATAAATTAGCTGAACAGCCGAAATATGGTGGCGTATTTACCACCGATAAACCCGATGTGAGCGCGCCTCGGACTAAACCTGGTGGCACGTATCGCGCCGTGCAAACCTCGGACGCGGTCAGTTTTCATCCCTATTTAACGACGGATAGTGCTTCTAGTGGCTATCAAGGGCTGGTTTATGCGGGGTCATTGCTCTCGCCTGATGAGAATACGTTAGAATATAAGCCCTACATGGCCGAAAAGTATGAGATTTCTGACGATGGGTTGACCTTTACGTTTTATTTACGTAAGAATATGCAATGGTCAGATGGTCAGCCTCTGACAGCGCGGGATTATGAATGGACATATACCCAAGTAATGGACCCCAAACATGAATACCCCTATCGCTCTCAGGTTGATTTTATTAAATCTTATAAAGCGTTAGATGACACCACCATTCAGGTCAAAATTGATAAGATTCATGCCCCTGCGTTGGTGAATATTTCAGGCTTCATTACGCCCCTACCCAAGCATATTTGGGAAAAGTTGTCTTGGGATGACCCTGAAAAGAACCCTGAAATTAATAATCCGAGTGTGGTTTCTGGCCCTTATAAATTGGTGGAGTGGAAACGTGACCAGTTTATTAAGTTTACCGCGAATGATAAATATTGGTATCATGGCGCGCCGAACATTACCGAATATACCATTGAAACCATTCCTGACCAAGATGTAGCTTTCCAGAAGATGAAGAATAATGAAGTGGATAGTTCAGCCATGACCCCCGAACAGTTGAAGGAAGCCCGCACATTGGATAATGTAAATGTGTATGAATGGTGGCCTGCGGCGGCGGTCTGGACGTATATTGGCCTTAACACGCGGGAGGGTTTTGCGACGCATGACCTCAATATACGGCATGGGCTGAATTATGCCATTGATAAAGAACTCATGACCGACCAAATTTGGTTAGGCCAGGCCAAGCGACTTTGCTCCATTTATCCGCCGACCACTTGGGCTTATAGTCCCGATGTGCCTTGTTATGAGTTTAGCCAAGATAAAGCGGCTGAAGCTTTTGGTAAGGCGGGTTATACTTTGAAAGAAGGTAAATTGGTCAATGAGAAGGGCGAACAACTCAAATTAAGGCTTATTTATGGCCCAAATACCAACCCCACGCGTCAATTATTGGCTGAAAGTACCCAAGATTTCCTGAAAAAAGTAGGGATTGAGGTGGAGGTGAAGGGCATGGAATGGGCGAGTTTCTTAGAGGCCATGCAAGCCAAAGAACCGCAATGGGATTTGTTTATTGCGGCCTGGCAGTCTGGTATTGAGCCACATTCACAAGCCACCGTTTGGGCGGAGGAAAATATTCCTCAATTAAACTCAACGGGTTATATTAATGCCGAGATGACAAAACATTTCGAAGAAGCCGCCGCCACGTATGATGTTGAGGCGCGCAAAAAGG
>JAIFLK010000391.1 GCA_020049115.1 Chloroflexota bacterium
AACAATGATATTGGCTAAAATTAAAATTGTCACTACAATGGGTATATATTTGGACATGGTAAATTAGGAATTAGGAATTACGAATTATCAATCAAAGACCAGAAGCCAATTTTTAATTCCTAATTTTTAATTCCTAATTGATTATACTTAAACCATGCCATCTGAGAAAGTGGCTGTTTCATGGTGGATTAGTTGATATTTGTAGAATCAATTAAAAAAAGGTAACATGCATTTTTGACAAATTTCTCTAACTGTAAATAATCACATGTGGTTTGTTAGTCCCTTTGGGCTTTGATTATCAAAGCCTTATTTTAACACAAGCAATTTACCATGATAGAGGTTACGCAAACACTTGCCACCTGTAAATTATATGACCTAGTGATCAGGTGAGTTGAAGTCACCTGATCACTAAACTACCGAATTATTTTTGCGTAACGCCTCCTGAATTAGTAGAAGACGATAGAGACCGATATGAATATAGAAGCCTTAGAACATGGCTATCAACAGTTATTTAACGCTTATCAAGCCAACCAAGTTGATGAAGCGACCTTCATTTCGGAAGTGGATAAACTCCAATTTCAAGATGAATGGGGCCGTTATTGGATGATTGGCGCGCAAACGGGGGCCTGGCATTATTACGATGGTCAAGCCTGGCATCAAGCCGACCCGCGTGAAGCCGATAAGTTACCCGTCACCGATGAAAATGGGGTTTATTGGCAACGTGGCTTAAAAACGGGCGAGTGGTATTATTACCAACCCGAAACAGGCGATTGGGTTAAACCGAGTAATAATCAAGCTCCTGTCATTCCACCTGTGGGAATGGTTGCGCCCTATAGCGAGCCAGCCCTGCCATATAATCCTGTGCCGCAATATAATAATGAACCACAGGCTGCAATGGCTGCGCCTGCTTATGATGAAGAGATGCCAACGGGCTTTGAGGGTGAACTGTTCCAAGATGATGAAGGACGTTATTGGGCTGTCGGCGCGAAAACGGGTCAATGGTATTTTTATGACCGCAATGGTTGGCATCCCGCCCAAGATTTAGCGGGCAGTTCCCCTATGCCGTCAAATCATGGTCAGACAGGAATGTCTGACCGACCAACCTATCAAACTCAGCCTCAGAGCCAACCGATTTATCCGAGTCAGCCGACCTATCAATCTCAGAGCCAACCTGTTTATAATCCTCCGCCACCACCACCTGTCTATCAACCTGCCCCCATGCCCGTTGCCTCGCAAGAATCTTATTTGCCAAGAGAAGAAAATATCCTTCCTCGTCAGCCCATTACGACACATGACGATAATAAGCCGCAGCCGAGCCTGGAACGGGCTGAACCGATTGCCCCGCCCCCAGCCCCACCGCCTGCGGGTAGTTGGTCTTATTTCGATGGGCAAAGTTGGGTTTTAACGACTCCGCCGCCCGTTAATGTTCCGTCACAATCCGTTATTATTACCCAGGCTGAACCTGAACCAGAAGTGGTTGAGGTGGAGGTGATTGCGTTTATTGAGCCAGAACCCGATGAGCCAGAACCATCGGTATATGGGGCTAAATCTGCTCGCCCCGCGTCGCGCCCCATGAAACTGCCCGCTGACTCAGCCGATTGGGCTTCAGCTTATGGTGGCTCATCAGGTGTGCCAGAGGAGGAGGACGTTATCCCTCGGCGAACGGCTCAACCGCACCATCCTGAAATGGAAGAGGCGGCGGTGAAACCACGTTCCCCTTTAACCACAACCAAGAGTAATCAACCGACCCCACGCCCAAATGAATCGGCGGTGGTTATTCCAACGGGGGCCTCGCCCTCGGCGATTCCCGTCAGGCCAAACCGCCCCGTTAGCCAACCCATGCGCCCCACCGGGCCTAGACCCAACGACCAACGCCGCGCCCGTGAAAACACCATGCCGATGTCAGCCCAGGCCACGCCTCAGCGTGAAGTGACTCAGCCCATGCCGACAGTTGCGGCGACGCGCAGTAATACTGACCAACTGAAGGTGGCGGCGACTCAAGCTCCTGCACCCACCCCGATACCTGCACCACCCTCCCCAAACCAGGGCGGACAAACTGAACCCGAAAATTTAACCATGGGTGAATTTTTACGGGCTATTCCCATGACCATGTGGGCGGTTTTTGGTGGCGGTTTATTACTCGTGTTAGCCTTTGTGCTTATTGTCTTTGGCGGCGGGTTGCTTAAATCTAGTGGCGTTACAACAACCATTGCGGGGGTAGAAACTGTTGCTACACCTACGTTAGAAATTGAAAGTGTGCCTAATCAAACCCCCACGAGTAATCCCACCGCCACGCCAACGAAGGTGGCAGTCAAATCCACGCCCTCGACCTTAAGTAAAGTCTGTAGCGAAGAGTTAACTATTTGTTTGCAAGCCCCTGATGGCTGGGAAACAACCCAAGATAAATCTAAAATGGCTTTTTCAACCAGTAAAGCGGGCTTAGATGACAAAAATATTACTGAGGCGGCGGTACGTATTGGCCGCTCCGCGAAGGTCACGACGGAGTCTGATTTATTAGCGAGCCTCTTAGCTAACTTCCCCACTGATGCGAAATCGCTTAATGCAGCTCCGTTAGGCATTGCGGGACAAAAATGGACTTCAACCCAAATTCAATATAGTGATAGTAAAACCAATCAAGAAGGCATTGCCACGTTAGCCGTGACGATTAAGGATGACCAAGCCTATTATTTGGTGGCGGTTGCTCCCGCCGAGGAGTGGAATGTTTTACGGGACACCTATCAAGCCATGATTAGTGGCCTCCGTTTTGTGACCCCCGAACAAGCCACCGAAGGTAACTTGACTCCTACGGTGAGCAAAGTAACTAGCGAACCTGAGAGCGAAGCAACAACTGTGACAACAACGGTTGAAGCAACTAAAACCGTGAGTAGCAAAGCGACTGAAGAAGAGCCAACTGTCGTTAAAGCTACGGCTAAATCTACCGCTACACCCAAATCCACGCCTACCGATGCCGCTACCGCTACGCCAACAAACAGCCCGACCCCCAAATCCACGCCAACGCCAACGCCAACGCCTGCACCATTAACTTATATTGTGGTGACAGGGGATAGTTTAGGCCGTATTGCGGGTAAATTTGGGGTGGATGTGGATTTATTAGCCTCAGAAAATGGGCTGGATAAAGAGAAATCTACCTTACAAGTGGGAGATGAACTTATTATCCCATTCACTCAAGAAGAGTTAGACGCGTATAATAAAAGTAACGGCACCCCCGTTGCGAGTAAAGCGACTGATGAAGCCACCCCTAAAGCGACCAAAACGACGGCTGAGGGAACAGCAACCGTAACGGATACGGTTAAGGCAACCCCTGAAGCAACAGCAACTACGGTTACTACTGCTACTATTAGTGGACGGATTGCTTACCCCGTATTTAATAGCGGGCCAGGCAGTTATGACATTTGGTTGGCGGATTTAGCCACCAATGAGCAGGTCATTATTGCGAACCAAGCCAGCCAACCCGCTTTTAGTCGTAATGGCAGTTTGTTAGCTTATCGTTCATGGGACATTCGCAGCCGAGGGATTATTTACCGAGATTTTGTGGGCGGCGCGGGTGGACAAGTGACCACTTTTGTGGAAGATGCCTTACCTGCGTGGTCGCCTGATGGGTTTACTTTTATCTTTAGTAGCCGCCGTGAAGGGGATAAAATTCCTCGCTTATTCAAAGGTGATTATACCCGCAAAGGCAGTGAAATGGGGATACCGTTTGAAGGCTATCATGTAGACGTTTTACCTGACGGTCAGATTGTTTCCAGGGGCTGTTTACCAGGCGGACGAGATTGCGGTTTATATCTACTTAGTGCCGTTGGGAGCAACCCGATAAAAATAGGAACGACTGATGATGCTGATACGGCCCCCGCAGCGTCCCCTGATGGTCAGCACATGGCCGTCATGTCTAGTGGTCGTGGGGGTAATAATTGGGAAGTTTGGACGATGAATATTGATGGTTCAAACCCCAAACGATTGACCGAAAATAGTAGCAATGATGGGATTCCTACCTGGTCACCCGACGGTAAAAGTATCGCCTTTGCCTCTGACCGTGGGGGCAGTTGGGCAATTTGGGTGATGAATGCCGATGGCACGAATCAAACTAAATTGTTTGACATGAAGGGTTCACCGAATGGTAAAGTGTTAGCCGACCAAAATAATTCGTTTGGTTGGTGGGAAGAACGTATTTCATGGGCCCCGTAGTCATGGAATTAGGAATTAGGAATTAGCAATTGAAAACGCCTAATTCCTAATTCCTAATTCCTCATTCATCATGCAAAATTTAGTTGGCAAAACTCTAGGTAAATATCGAATTGTATCTAAACTTGGCACGGGTGGCATGGCCGAAGTTTACAAAGCCTACCAACCTGGCCTCAACCGTTACGTTGCAGTAAAGGTTATGCACAGCCATTTGAGCCAAGATGCGGATTTCTTGGGGCGATTTGAACGAGAAGCTCTGGCTACAGGTAAATTACGTCATCCCAATATTGTCCAGGCGATGGATTTTGACCAGGATAGTAATATTTACTTCATGGTCATGGAGTTTATCAACGGGCCAACCTTAAAAGATGAATTTAAGTACCGTATCCGTCAAGGCAAAGCGTTTACCTTAGAAGAAATTACCCGTATTTTTCAGGCATTAGCTGAGGCCATTGATTATGCCCATGCCCGTAAAATGGTGCATCGTGACCTCAAACCCGCCAATGTTATGATAAATGAAGAAGGCCATGTTTTGCTCACTGACTTTGGCATTGCGCGGATTATGGGCGGAACGCAACATACCGCAACGGGAGCAATGGCGGGAACGCCAGCCTACATGTCACCAGAACAGGGGCAGGGCAAACATGTCGATGAACGCAGTGATATTTATGCACTAGGCATTATTTTATATGAATTGGTGACGGGGTCGGTGCCGTATGAAGCAGATACGCCGATAGCCATTGTATTAAAACATATTACCGAACCTTTGCCCATGCCCCGCAAAGCCAACCCCAAATTACCCGAAAGTGTAGAACGGGTGATTCTCAAGGCCATGAGCAAAGCCCCCCAAGACCGTTATCAAACGGCGGGCGACATGGGGCAAGCTTTACGGGAAGCAGTGGGTTTAGCTCCAGGGGATAATCTACACAAAAACCCGCTGAAAGTTATTTCACCTCCCGCAAAAATTGAGGATGAACTAGACCCAACAACAGGTACTTTTACCGCCATAAAAACGGCAATAGCCGCACCCATTGAAGATGAAAGGACGATGCTTTCTCGCCCCAATGAGCCAGAAGTGGCGACGATTTTAACCTCCCCACCTACCGCTGCGACCACGCCCATGTGGGTCTGGCTAGGCGGCGTGGTAATGTTATTGATTATTTTAGGCGGTGGCGGCGCGTTTTTAATGGCTGGGCCAAAAGTTACGCCTACGGTTGCCGTTAATTCTGAGGCCACCACCCTGGCTCAACTTAGTACGGTTGAGGCTCAGTCTCACACCAATGATGCCAGTGCGGCCACCGCGACGGCCACATGGTTGACGTTGGATGATGATCGTGATGGTTTAACCAATGAGCAAGAGGTCAAACTCGGTACATTTCCTGATAAACGGGATACTGATTTAGATGGGGTAGATGATGGTGAGGAGGTCAATACTTACAAAACTGACCCCTTGAAATCTGATACCGACAGCGACGGTCTGAAAGATGGTGAGGAAGTGAAGCAAGGGTTAGACCCACTTAATAAAGATACCGACGGTGACGGGCTGCTAGATAATAAAGACCCTCAACCAGGTCAGGCCAATACCCCTACCCCTGCTGATACTGCCACACCTTTGCCAACGGAAACGCCAACGGAAACCGCCACGCCTCTGCCAACGGATACCCCTGCAAACACCCCCACCCCTGGCCCCCCAACGGCGACTCCCGTACCCACTGAGACACCGACACCTGAAAAGCCCGCCGATACCCCAACGCCTCCCCCCCCCGCGATTGCTGGCAAATTAGCTTTTCCCGTTGATGATGGCGCAGGACATTACGATGTATATGTTGTCTCCATGCCTGATGGTAAACCCATTGGGCAAATTCGCGGGGCGCGTCAGCCCAACTTTCGCCCTGATGGGGTGAAATTAGTGGTGAACGGTCAAGGTGGCAGTTTTGGCGAAAATGTCTTTGAGGCCAATGGCTCTGGGGGCATTGAGCGCGCGGTGAGTGATTCACCAACTGATGAATATCCTTTCTATAATCCATCTGGCAACCGTCTCTCCTTTGGTAACGCGACGTTAGTGACGGGTTCAGAGGGCAAGCAACATCCTTATCTCTTTGTGCAATGTGGCATTATCCCACCTAATAATGAAAGTGACCCTACCTGCCAAAATGTGGCAACTTTTGGCTTGTTGATACCCGCAGGGCAAACAGGTGAGATTATCGGCACGCACCCCGTATGGGCGAGCAATGATTTAATTGCCTATAATGGTTGTGATACTTGGCGCGGTGGTGGTGGTTCATGTGGCATTTATATTGTGGCTTCATGGGCCAACAAACGGGGCGGCAATGGCGAAATTCCTCGCAAATTAGCCGATGGGAGTAGCCTTTTACCCACCGACGCAAAAGGGGCTTTCATTGCCTATCAATCGCGTGAAAGTGGTAATTGGGAAGAATTTGTAATGAGTGTTAACGGTGGGCCTAGCACGAATATTTCTAACGGCCCTAATTCAAGTGATGGTTTAGGTACCATTTCACCTGACGAGAAGTGGGTGGCTTTTGCCTCTGACCGTGCGGGGGCTTGGGCTATTTTTGTCGCCCCCATTACAGGTGGTGAGGCGCAAAAATTGTTCGATTTCCCCAAAGCCAATCCCTGGGCTACGGGGGACCGCGATTGGGCGAATGAGCGTATATCTTGGGGACCGTAATGAGTAGCGAGTCAGTCGTTCAGCGTGTCAGCAATTAGCTAAAACGCTGAAAGGCTGATTCGTTGAATGTTGACCAACTTATGTTATGAGGACACATTTAAAAACCCGTTTTCAACGCGAAAACGGGTTTTTATGCTAAAAAACAATGGCAGATTTAGTCGGCACACAATTAGGTAAATATAAAATCGTCGCCAAGTTAGGTCAGGGTGGGATGGCTGAAGTTTATAAAGCCTTTCAGCCTGGCTTAAAACGCTATGTGGCGATTAAGGTCATGCATAGCCACCTCGTCTCAGAGGAAGGCTTTGTCAGTCGTTTTCAACGGGAAGCCCTCGCGACAGGCAAATTACGACATCAAAATATCGTCCAGGCCATGGATTTTGACCAGGCTGACGGCACGTATTTTTTGGTCATGGAATTTGTGGATGGGCCAAGTTTGAAACATGAATTGCAAGAACGACATAAACAGAAACAGCCCTTTTCACTCGCTGAGGTCGGGCGTATCTTCACTGCACTATGCGAAGCCATTGACGTGGCTCACCACCAGAACATGGTTCACCGCGATTTGAAGCCCGCCAATGTATTGCTTACCCAACAAGGGCAGGTGCTATTAACCGATTTTGGCATTGCCCGCCTCATGGATGGCACGCAATATACCGCAACGGGTTCGGTGGCTGGCACACCCGCCTACATGTCGCCTGAACAGGGGCAAGGGCAACGGGGCGACCAACGAAGCGATATTTACTCCCTGGGGGTCATGCTCTATGAGATGCTGACGGGGCGGATTCCTTACGATGCAGATACCCCTTATGCGATTGTCATCAAACATATTACAAATGAATTACCACTTCCCAGCAAATTAAATCCACAATTGCCCCAAGCGGTTGAACGCGTGGTACTTAAAGCTTTGGCAAAAAGCCCCAATGACCGTTATCAAAAGGCGAGTGATTTAGCGGCTGATTTGCGCCAGGCTATCGGCCTGACCCCAGGCGATACCCTGAGTCGCGCACCTTTACAAGTATTAGCAATCCCACCCAAAGTACGTGAATTAGACCCCGTGAGTAATCGCTTTATTACGGATAAACCGCAAAACCAAACGCCTACCCCAACTCTGCGCTCTGCCACTAATCAAGGAGCAACCATCTCTACAACGCCATTGCCGCGCCCCATGCCAGCGCAACCTGCTTCTAATAGTAATAAACCGTTAATTGCTATCGGCGTGGTCATTATACTACTCATGCTATTCATGGGTGTCCTAATTACGTTTATATTAAGCCGTAATTCTGATGACAATCTATCAGCCGCGCCCATGATAACCGAAACTAGCCGCGCCCAAAGTCAGGCCGCGCAAACAGTTGAGGCGCAGACGAGCCAATTAGATGGTGCGGCGAAGGCCACGGCTACCTGGCGAGGCCAAGATGATGACCGTGATGGTTTGACCAATGGACAGGAGCAAGAAGTTGGCACATTGGAAAATAAACGGGATACCGATGAAGATGGCGTAGATGATGGCGAGGAGATTAATACTTATAAAACTGACCCACTTAAATCTGACAGCGACAGTGATGGGCTGAAAGATGGTCAAGAGGTGAGCAAAGGACTTGACCCCTTGAGCAATGACACCGATGGGGATGGCCTAACGGATAATAAAGACCCTGAGCCAGGCCTCGCCCCCACCCTCACCCCCACGCCCATTTTGCCCACGGATACGCCAACGGTGTTAGCTACGGAAGAGCCAACGGTTACGAGTACGCCCATGCCGTCAAAAAGTCAGGAAATCAATACGCCCATTGCCCCTGCCGCGCCGATTGCCCAAACAGGGCCAGGCATGTTTCTGGATTTTGAGACGGCCAGCAATTGGCGGCGCGGCGACCAGCCTTACGGTGAAATAACTAATTCTAACGAGCAAGCCCGTAGTGGTAAATTCGTGGGGAAATTAAGTTACGATTTTCCTAAAGTGGCTGATAATTATGTGGTATTGCAACAAGCCCATGCCCTGCCAGGCCAGCCCAAGGCGATTGTGGCGGCGGTTTATGGCGATAAGTCAGGCCATTATTTGAATGTGTGGCTGAAAGATGCTCAAAGCACTGTTTGGCAGGCCACCTTTGGACAGATAAAACATAGTGGTTGGCAAACCATGACCGCGTTACTTGATATGAAGAAAGGCTGGCCGAATGGCAAAATCAGTGGGCCAGATAGCCCTGAGTTGAAATATCCTGTTAGCTTTAGCGGCCTGGTGTTAGATGGTGTGCCTGATAATGCGGCCAGCAAGGGCGCGATTTATCTGGATGATTTGACCAGTTTGGAGCAATTGCCCACCGCTGCGCCAATCATTAGCGGCACAACCGCCCTGACCGATACCGCCTCAGCAACCGAGGCGGAGCAACCCGCGCCACCGCCCGCGCCCACCAAAGGCCGCCTGATTTTCCCCGTTGATAATGGTTCTGGTCGTTATGATTTGTGGGCGATACAGTTGCCTGATGGTAAACCATTCACTGTGTTACAAGGGGCGCGCCAACCCAATGCCCTGAAGAAAGATGGCCGCGTCTTGGCGAACGGGCAAGATAACCCTAATGGCTTGATTAATCTCATTTTGTTAGATAGTAATTTTTCCAATCCGCAACATATCAGCGACTCGCCATACGATGACCGCCCTTTTTGGGACCCTGACGGGACGCGCTTTGTTTATGGCAACTCACAGTTGATTTCGGGGTTTTCAGGCAGTTCATTTTTATTCGTGCAATGTTCGCTCATTCGTCCGCAATATGAACCGAATGACAAATGTAAAGATAACGCTACTTATGGTGTGCTGACCAGTGGCGGTGGCGAAATCGTGGCTCTCTCCCCCGTTTGGACGCGGGATGGGACGCATAACATTGCCTTTTTAGGGATTGGTGGCAATGCCAAAATTGGTATCAACCGCCTCGGCTCATGGGCCACCAAGCGCGACGGGGGCGATAAAGAGCAACCTGTTGTAATCTATCCGCAAGCCCGTTCCATTCCGACAGATGCCTATAGTGACCGCATTTATTTCTTTTCTGATGCCACGAAAAGCAATTGGGAAGTTTATTCCATGAAAACGGATGGCAGCGGTCTGGTTAATCTCTCTAATAGTGAGTTTTCAAGTGATGGCCTGCCAACGGTTTCCCCTGATGGGCAATGGGTGGCATTTGTGAGTGACCGTGCAGGGGCCTGGGCAGTTTATGTCGTGCCGACTCGTGGCGGTACGGCGCAAAAATTATTTGATTTCCCCAAAGCGAATCCCTGGGCGACGGGTGAACGCGATTGGACAAATGAGCGTATTAGCTGGGGGCCGTAATAATTAGTCGGTCAGCAATCAGCTAAGGAATCAGGATTTAATAACTTGCTCATTTCAATCTACCCGACCAGACAAGAATGTCTGTTCTACCGTTGGGTAGGTCAGACATTCTTGTCTGACCCTAAAGTTGTGGGACAGTTAATTAATCCTGACTCCTAAAAGCTGAAAGACTCAGTATATCAAGATTTGGGTGCAACAACTAAATTCCCCTCACCCTTTGGGAGAGGGGAGACAAGAGACTCCCTCGCCCTTTGGGAGAGGGCTGGGGTGAGGGTGACAAATCTTGAAATACTGAGACTGACTAGAGAGGGCTGGGGTGAGGGTGACAAATCTTGAAATACTGAGACTGACTAGCTGACCGACTTAAGAAGTGAATTAACCATGAAACATTTAATAATCAGTGGCTTATTATTCGTTTTAACTACTGTGGCTTGTGTGGGTGATTTACCCAGCAGTCAACAACCACCCGCCCCAAAAGGTACATCCTTAAGCCAAAATAGTGGCTCAGGTGGCGACCAATGCCCCAATGAAGAAGAAACCATCAATGGTATTTTTGACGCGGACGGCTGCCCTGATACCATTGAAACATTATTGGATTTAACGGTGAAAGATATTGATACATTTTGGCGGACTTCCTTTGAGGCACAACATTGGACTTATCGTGCGCCAGATGTTATTCAAGGATATACACCGCGCCAATCTATTTTTACGGGCTGTGGGCGGACAATTCCGAATAATGCCTTTTATTGTTTCCTAGATAATGGCATTTATTACGATGTGAATTTTCTGCAACGGCAAGTTTTGGGGCAGGAACAGCATGGGGATTTTGGCGTGGTGACAGTTTTGGCCCATGAATGGGGGCATCAAATTCAGGGGCAATTGGGGCTGAATGACCATGAGGCGTACAGTATTAACATTGAGTTACAAGCCGATTGTTTTGCGGGGGCATATGGGCAATATGTTTCTGAGGGCAAAAGTGCCGCTTTTCGGTTAGAGGAAGGGGATTTAGATGAGGGCGCGACCCTGCTCTTTAATTTGGGCGATGTGGGGGTTCCCTGGTTTGACCCCGAAGCACATGGCTCACAAGAGCAACGGTATAAGGCGTTTGCGTTGGGGTTGGATAAAGGGTTGAGCGCGTGTTACGACGGTTTTCAATCGGATACACCCGCCGCGCCACAAACCAATAATGAGCCTGATTTGCAACAGCAAATTACCGATTTTTGGATAGCCACGACTCAGGCTGAAATTAAGACCTATCAACAAAATGACATCTCCTATATTGCCGAGTTGGTCTCACCAGAGGTGGCAACGATGATTCAAGAAACGTTGGATAGCTTGAATAAACAGGGGATACAGCAAGAATCATATTTTGACTCGGTCAATAGTTATATTGCGGCCATGCGCCAAACCGATAGCGAAACGATTGAGCTAGATACATGTGAGTTTTGGACGGCGCAATATTACAGCCAGCAAAGTGGCGAATTAGTGCAAGAAGAACCCTCGACCCTCGTGCCACAAACCTTAACCCTTGACCTGAGCCAAGCCAAGTGGCAGGTTAAGAACGTGGAGTTTTATGAAGATGAGGCATTTTGTAAGAAATAACATCTTTAGCAACGAATTACATAAACATAATAGACATTATACCGATTTAATGATTTTCGTAGGGGCAGGGCTTGTCCCTGCCCACAATGGGGGCAAGCACAAGGCATTGCCCACAATGGGGGCAAGCACAAGGCATTGCCCACAATGGGGGCAAGCACAAGGCATTGCCCCTACAAAATGTCAACGATTTTTTAATCGGTATAAACTCTAATGAATTTTTAAAATTCCATAAAAATTCGTTATGTTTGTGTAATTCGTTGCTGTTTTTAATCACCACCACAATTGCTCACTGAGTGGCACGGTCAGCAAAATAGCTGTGCCGCCAACCGTTGTGCCTTTACTAATCGTTAGCTTACCACCGATGGCTTCGGCTTGTAAATACATGTTCGCCAAACCGCCGCCACCTTTATCCATGGGGCGGTCTTGCACATTCTCTAGGTCAAAGCCCTTGCCATCGTCGGCTATCGTAATACTAATAATTTTCTCATTCGCGGCCAGGTCTAATAAAACGTTTTTAGCCTCTGCATGTTTACGAATATTAAGTAAAGCCTCTTGTATAATGCGGGTTATCGTAAGAATTTGTTCGGCAGATAGCGGTGGCACATTATCCCCTAAACGGTTACGATAGTTGATTTTAACTCCGCCTCGGTCATGGTGAATTTTCATCGACAGTTGCAAATATTCCAATAAACCACCGCCCGCCTCCACCATCGGGCGGCGTAAATCAACAATTAACTCCCGCACTTGGCTAGAAGCGAGTTGAATCCGTTCTTCTAACTTGGTTAACTGCTCTAAAAAATTCTCCGTATGCCCCCGTTCAAATAACTTACGGCAAATTCCCCCTTGTAATCCCAATTGTAACACCGTTTGTGCCACCCCATCATGCAATTCACGCGCCATGTAACGCCGTTCATTTTCTAACGCCGCTAATAAATCACTATTTGTGGTCATATCTCTCCTTATAAATA
>JAIFLK010000345.1 GCA_020049115.1 Chloroflexota bacterium
AACTACTGCAATATGACCTGACTCAACAAAGTGGCCCTGAATTTCTTGACCCCAGTTCTGGTCGCTATACCATTGAGGAGATTGACTTGGCAGCTATCCCCACTCTGAATCTCAAACCCCTTGAATTGAAAGATTTTTTAATGCAATAATTTATAGATTATGAGTTATGAATTGATTTTTGCCGTTCACTCATCACTCATAACTCAACACTCATAACTCATCACCCATGAGCAAAAAAAAGAGCAAAAGCATCCTCGCCGTCACCTGCGGCAACGTCAACACCACCGCCTACCTCATTGAGCGCAGCAAACAGGGCTATCGCCTCAAGGCCACCAGCTACGCCTCATTGAGCGCAGCAAACAGGGCTATCGCCTCAAGGCCACCAGCTACGCCCCCAGCACCCATGACGCCCCCTGGCGCGACCTCACCCTGGCCATTCAAGAGGCCATTCGTGGCCTAGAGGCGCAAAGTGGGCGCACCCTGCTCACCCCAGGCGGGCGGCCTATCACCCCGCAAACCTCTAGCCAACAAGGGGTTGATTTATTTCTCGCCGTCTCTAGTGCAGGCGAACCGTTGCCATTGGCGTTGGTTGGCCTCATTAACGACATTTCATTAGATAGCGCGCGGCGCGCCGCCACCACCATTTATACCCAACTGACGGCGGAATTATCGTTAGATATGGAAAGAGGCAGCCGCGCCCGTCACATGGAACATCGGCTGCAAGCTCTGCAACAACATCCACCCGAAGCCATTTTATTGGTCGGCGGCACGGATGGTGGGGCGAAACGTCCCGTAACGGATATGGCGAACCTCATCGCCATGGCGATGCACCTGTTGCCAGAGGGCAGTAAACCTGCCGTCCTCTATGCGGGCAATATCGACATGCGCCCCGCCGTTGCCGAGATTTTAGGCGCGCATGTGACCGCCGTCGATAACATCCGCCCCGACCTGACCACCGAAAATTTGGCCGCGCCGACCGCCGTCGATAACATCCGCCCCGACCTGACCACCGAAAATTTGGCCGCGCCGCAACTGGAGCTAGAGCGGCTTTACCTGCAACGCAAAATGTCCCGTCTGCCACAAGTGGAAACTCTTAATAATTGGCTATCGCACCCCCTCATGCCGACGAGCAAATCATTTCAAAAAGTTATCACCTTTTTGGGGCAACAAGATGGCCTTAATGTATTAGGGGTGGATGTCGGCAGCCGTGCCACTTCCGTCGCGGTGGAGGTACAGCCAAGCCAATATCTTACGCCTTATCACGGGTTGACCATTCGCAGCGACGCGGGCGTGGGGCATAGTTTAGGGGCATTATTACAACTTGTACCGTTAGCACAATTTCAACGCTGGTTATCTTTTGAAATAGACCCTGATGACCTTTATAATCAGTTACTTAATAAAACGCTCGCCCCACCCAGTATTCCCCTCAGCCAAGATGGATTATTGATAGAATATGCCATGGCCCGTGAAGCCATGCGGCTGGCGGTCAATCAATCGCGGCAAGGTTGGCCGCGCTTTGCCGAACTCGGTCAATTAGACCCGCAATGGAATCTCATTGTGGGTAGCGGCCGCGCCCTCGCCGCCGCACCCAACCCCGCCCATGCCGCCCTTTTATTGCTTGATGCCCTTGAACCCTGGGGCATGACTCGCCTTGCCCTAGACCAACATGGCCTGACCAATGTGTTAGGCGCGATTGCGGTGGTTGAGCCAATGGCGGCAGTGCAGGTGATTTTACAAGATACATTCCTTAATTTAGGCACGGTTATCGCCCCCGCAGGGCATGGCACTGTCGGCAAAACTGCCGTAAAAATTAAAATAACTTACGCCGATGAGCGCACCGAGTCGTTAGATGTACCTTATGGCATCATTCAACGGTTGCCCCTCGCCGCCGACGAGACCGCCCAAGTGGAAATCCGTCCCGCGTATGAATTTGACATTGTGCCAGGCTACCCTGGTCAAGGCGCAACGGCGGAGGTCAACGGCGGCGTTCTCGGCCTCATCATTGATACGCGCGGTCGCCCCCTCAAACTCTCTCCCGACGACTCCACCCGCCACCAACAACTCCAACAATGGCAAGAACAGATAACAATTGACAATTAGGAATTAGGAATTAGGAATTAAAAACTGACTAATTCCTAATTCCTAATTCCTAATTCCTAATTCTCCATGCAACTTCCCACCATCACCATCAATAATGACCAAAAACTCGTCGTCAAACGGCTGCTTTCTGGCTTAGGCGAAGTGTTAGTTCAACGCGGGCAGCAGGTCAGCGCGTTAGATATTGTGGCGCGGGCTGAATTGCCGAGCCGTTATGTCGCGCTGCATGTCTCGCGCAAACTCGCCAAGTATGGCGTAGATATGAGCGAAGTCATGCTCAAACAGCAGGGCGAGGTGGTGGAGGAGGGCGAATTGATAGCCAGCCGCAAGGGGACATTCGGCCAAAAATCGGTTTATGCCCCGACCAAAGGACGCATTGCTTCCATCGGGCCAGGCTGGGTTTTATTGGAAACGGAACGAACTATTACGCAAGTCCAAGCCTTCATTGATGGCACGGTCACGCGGGTTATTGCCAATCGTGGCGTTATCATTGAGGCCATGGGGTCAATGGTGCAGGCCAGTTGTGGTTTTGGTGGCGAGGCGTATGGCTTGCTGAAGAACATGGTGAAAAGCCCCACCGACCACATGGACGCGGCGGAGATTGATGCCCATGCCGAAAACACTATTTTACTGGCGGGGCAATCGGTAGATGAAGAAATAATACGCCAAGCCGAAGCCCATGCGGTACGCGGCATTATTGTGGGCAGCATTGATGCAACCTTGCTTAAGCTGAACCCCGCGCCCAAACTCTGCGTGGTCGCCACCGACGGCTTTGGCGACCTGCCCATGTCCAGTTATACTTTCAATTTATTGCGTAATTTAGGTGGGCGCGAAGTCTCTATTCGTGGCCTCACCCCCTCACTCACCCCACCCGACCCCTGGGGCTTGGCGCAAGAAGCCCCCGTCATTTTCGCCGTCACGGGTAAAATTGCCCCCACCAGTGCCTTTGAGCAGGAAGCCGCGCCCGTCAATCGCCCTCTCGCCGTTGGCAGCCGCGTGCGGGTCACACGGGGCGAATTTATTGGCGCAATTAGTAATATTGAGTCATATCCCGACCAACCCCAAGCCACCGCCACAGGCATCATCACCCCTGGGGCTTACCTCACGCTGGACGGTGCATTACATTATATTCCCTTCGCCAATTTAGCCCAAGTGCGCTAAGGAACGCGAAGGAGCGAAAAAAGGCAAAAAATGCGAAAAGGCTCTTTTTTTCGTATTTCTTCGTATTTTTCGCGTTCTTCGCGTTCTGGTAGCCCCATAACCCTATGGCTGATTTTCACGCTGTGGTCACTCATTTTGACCTATCCCCTCGCCTTACACCTGACCACTCATTTACCTCTCGGCGATGAAACCGCCGTCACCGTTCCCCTCTTCAATCTATGGACGCTCCAATGGAATATTGAGCAACTCCGTAACCCTTCTGAAATGGCGGGATATTGGGACGCGCCCATATTTGCCCCTGAACTTGGCACTTTCGCCTTCTCCGAACCGCAACCCCTGACGGCATGGTTGGCTCTTCCTTTATGGGGCTTTTCGCCGATTCTGGCCTATAACTTCGTTTTATTACTTTTTCTCACCATGAATGGTTGGTTTACTTACTGGTTATTACGACAATGGCATGTCTCATCCCAAGCCAGTCTCGGCGCGGGCTTGCTTATGGCTGCGTTGCCTGCCGTAATGCAAGAGTTAGGTGTATTACAATTGACGGCCATTTTTGGCTATTTGTGGACGTTGCTATTTTTAAGTCGTTGGTATATGAGCTTCAAACATGACCTTGCCCTAGCCCTCGGCCCAGCAGTCATATTTTTGACCTGCGGTTATTATGGTTTATTCAGCCTAATATTTTTGCCCTTAGCGATATTATTAGGGAGTGTAGGGGCGTACCCTTGTGGTCGCCCCAATTGGGGGCAGGGACAAGCCCTGCCCCTACAAATTTTTCACCATACTGTATTTGTCATATTACTTAGCATAGCCTTAACCGCGCCCTTCCCCGTAATGCAACAGCAACAGCTGGCGCGCCATGCCTTTCAACGGAGTGCCACTACCATTGAGCAAAACTCGGCCCATTTAAATGATTATTTTCGCTTTTTGGATTACAATATCATCTATGGGCAAATTTTGGGGTTACGCTCAGAGGCGGGGCAACGGCTATTTTCTGGCATGGGTATCATTTTGCTTGCCATAGTGGGGGCAATAACCAAACCTCACAGGTTTTCAAAACCCACTACCATGAACTTAGACCCTCACCCCAACCCTCTCCCAGTGGGAGAGGGAGTCGCGTTTATCCCCCCTCTGCCAGTGGGAGAGGGGCTGGGGGTGAGGGGAATTTTGGTCATAGCGATAGGGTTGGCCTGGTTCTTGTCGTTTGGCTTGCGGCTGCATGTCATGGGCTATCAACCTTATCAATGGTTACGGGATTTCATGCCTGGTTTCGCCCAATTACGGAGTCCCTTTCGCTTTGCAATTTTCATGCAACTTCATTTAGCGTTATTGGCGGGGTTGGGGTTAGATGTTATGCTACAACTCTGTTGCAAAAAGGAGTGCAAACCTTTAGGTTTGCTTGTTTGTGGTGCGGCAAACCTAAAGGTTTGCACTCCTTTCTATATCTGCCTCGCCCTAGTATTAGCGGAGAGTTTGGCCTTGCCCTTGCCCTTATTGCCCATGCCACCGCCTGAACCTGTGGCGGCGTGGGAAACATGGCTCAACGAACAACCGCAGCCCTTAACTATCGTCATGTTACCTTTTGCAATAGATAATGGCGTGGCCGCTTTTGAGCCAACGGTACGTTGGATGTTAAGGCAGCCAACCTTTCAAGCCAAGTTAATCAATGGTTATTCGGGCTTTTTCCCGCCTGACCATGCGGCTTTGCGTGACGAAATGATACAGTTCCCTACCGCTAAAGGTATCGCCATGTTACGGGCTAAAGGGGTGACATATCTGGTGGTAGATTATCGGCTGCCCCAGGCCCCGCAAAATTTAACGTTGCTACGTCTCTTTTGGGATGAGGCCGCGCAGGTGGGAATTTATCGGTTGTAAAACAGGAGTCATCCCGAATTTTAGATTTGCTCAATAATCGTTTTTCGCTACGAAAACGATTTTCTTAAATGGCATGTCATTCTGAACGGAGTGTCGCGGAGTGAAGAATCCCCAAAATGTAGCCTCAGTATATCAAGATTTGGGTGCAACAACTAAATTCCCCTCACCCCCCGCCCCTCTCCCAAAGGGCGAGGGGAGACAAGATACTCCCTCTCCCAAAGGGCGAGGGCTGGGGTGAGGGGGCTAAATCTGGATATACTGAGCCTACCAAATTGATTTTCGGGGCCGATAACCTCGTTTTTTAGTTCAAGGTTGCAGGGATTCTTCGCTTCGCTCAGAATGACATGCGGTTTTCGCTACGGAAACATCATTTTCGTTTCATTTAAAATTCGGGATGACTCATGTTTAGCGTTATCTTTAAAATATGAAGGAGTATTATTATGTTACAAATGCAAAACAAAATACCTTTTTTGGGACGGTTTTCGCTCAGAACAGTCTTGATTGCCCCTTTTGTGGTGATTATTGTTTTGGCGGTGGCCTTGACAGGCTATTTATCATTTCGTAATGGACAAGTGGCGGTGAATGACGTGGCAGCCCAATTACGTCAGGAAATTACGGCGCGGGTAGAGCAGGAATTACACATGTTTTTAGATGTTCCTCCCTTAATAAATCGTATTAACGTCACGGTGATGGAAACAAATCTCATTAATAATCAAGACCCTATCGCGTTGGAACGCTATTTTTGGCAACAAATCCAACAATTTGAAACGGTTTCCAGTGTTTATTTTGGTAATTCGCAAGGTGGCGTGATTAATAGTGGACGAGAGGGGGCGGATGGGTCGCTTTATGTGATTGCTACGGATAATTTTACCAGTGGTACTTTTAATAAATATGCCACTGATGCCCAGGGGCGGCGGGGGGAAGTATTAACGACTGTTCTAAAATATGACGCGCGGACGCGTCCCTGGTATAAAGCAGCCATTGAGGCCAAGCGTCATGCCTGGAGTGGGATTTATATTTTATTTACGGGACAGGATATGGCGATTTCGGGCGGGCGACCTGTGTATGATAAACAAGGTGATTTGTTGGGGGTGGTTGGGGAAGATTTATTTTTAGGGCAAATGAGTAGTTTTTTACAAAAATTGGTGATTGGTAAGTCAGGCCAAACTTTTGTGATGGAACGGTCAGGACTGTTGGTGGCAACTTCCACTAATGAACCTTCTTTTAAGGTGAGTGCAGATGGTAAGGAAAAACATCGGCTGAAAGCCACTGAGAGCCAAAATCAATTGACGCAGGCGGCGGCGCGCTATTTAACAGACCAATTCGGTGATTTAAGGGGTATCGAAGCCACTCTTTCGCGCGAGTTTAACCTGAATGGGGCGCGGCAATTTCTTCAAGTGACCCCTTTTCGTGATGAATATGGTTTAGATTGGCTCATTGTAGTGGTGATTCCTGAGTCTGATTTCATGGAGCATATTCAAGCGAGTAATATCAATACCTTTAGGTTAATTATCGGTTCACTCATCATCGCCATAGGTTTAGGTATTTTTGCGGTGAGTTGGGTCACAGAGCCAATTCTCAGCCTCAATCAATCAGCCAAAGCGATTGCTCAAGGTCAATGGCAACAACCTTTAACGATTGACCGAGATGATGAAGTGGGGGAATTAAGTAAATCGTTTCAGCACATGGCGGTACAATTACAGGAATCTTTTACGACATTAGAGGATCGAGTCGCCCAGCGGACTGAGGAATTAGCTCAGGCGAAACAAGTGGCGGAAGTGGCGTGGGCGGCGGCAGAGGAGGCGCGGGCGCGGGCGGAAGTGGCTAATCAGGCTAAGAGTGAGTTTTTATCGAGCATGAGCCATGAATTACGGACACCTTTGAATGGCATTTTGGGATATGCCCAAATTTTATTACGGGATCATTCGTTAAGCGAGTTTCAAAAAAATGAAATTAAAATTATTTATGACAGCGGCAACCATTTACTTACTTTAATTAGCGATGTGTTAGATTTAGCTAAAATTGAGGCACGCAAACTGGAAATTTATCCCACGCCTATTTATTTGGCCGGTTTTTTGCAAGGGATTGAGGATATTATTAGGATATGGGCCGAGCAAAAACACCATCATTTCATTTATATTGCGATTACTCCATTGCCATCCTGTGTTCAGGTGGATGAGAAGCGGTTGCGTCAAATTTTATTAAATTTATTGGGGAATGCGGTTAAATTTACGGAAGAAGGTCACATTTTTTTAAGAGTGTCGGTATTAAGTCAAGATAATTCAAGTCAGGTGCGTCGGGTATTGCTGCATTTTGAAGTTGAAGATACAGGCGTGGGCATATCGCCTGATGAATTAGCGCTCATTTTTCAGCCGTTTGAGCAAGTTGGGGCGGAAAAATATAAAAGGGAAGGCACGGGCTTGGGTTTAGCCATTAGCCAACGGTTGGTGGAGGTGATGGGCGGGCAACTTCAGGTGCGAAGTGAGTTAGGGCAAGGAACAGTTTTTTGGTTTGAAATTTGGTTGCCTGTGGCAGCATTAAATATTTCAATTAATCCAATGGCTGATCCCTTGCCTAATATAACAGGCTATTTAGGGGTGCGACGTAAAATTTTAGTGGTTGATGATAACCCTTTTAACTGTTCGGTATTGGTGAGTATTTTGAAGCCACTCGGTTTTGAGTTGATAACCGCCGAAAACGGTAAGATTGCGTTAGAAAAAGCCATCACTTTTCGGCCAGATGCCATTCTGACTGATTTGGTGATGCCCGTAATGACTGGCTTTGAGTTAATCCAGCATATCCACCAAACACCTGAATTGCAACAAACTGTTGTTATTGCAGTTTCAGCAAGTATGATTGATATAAATCAACCTGAGTATAAATTAAATGGCTGTAACGCATTTTTATCGAAACCTATCCCAATGGATAAATTACTGACTTTATTGGAAACCCATTTACATTTAACTTGGGAGCGAGAAACCGTTGAGGTTGAACCCCCGTCTCCTAATCCTTTAGATGTCTCGGCTCACTTAGTGGCTTTACCTGCGGCTATCTTACAACAATTGTATCATTTTGCTTTAATGGGTGACTTAAAAGCCATTGAAGAGCAGGCCAAGCAACTACGTGAAATTGTGGCTTATCAATCATTTGCCGACAGGCTATATCAGTTAGTGGTTAATTTTGAGGCCGAAAAAATTCTTAATCTTATAGAACAAGCTATGAACAGGGAGGTTCATCATGGCTAATGCTTCAATTGAGTTTCGGCCCGAACAACATTCCATTTTAATTGTGGATGATAACGTTGCCAATGTTAGTTTTTTAGCCGATTATTTAGGGGGCGTGGGCTTTCGGATATTAATTGCTCGTAATGGTGAAAGCGGCCTACATCGAGCGATTTATGGCCAACCCCAACTCATTTTATTAGATGTGATGATGCCAGGCATGAACGGTTTTGAAACCTGCCAGCAATTAAAAGCACACGAAAAAACAAAAGATATTCCCATTATTTTTATGACGGCCCTGACCGAAACAGCCGATAAAATTAAAGGGTTTGAGGTGGGCGCGGTAGATTATGTGACCAAACCTGTCCAGCAAGAAGAAGTTTTGGCGCGAGTAACCACCCATTTACGTTTACATACTTTAACATTTCGTTTGCAACAACAAAATAAAGCTTTATCTAAGCATGCCGTCCAATTGGAAACTAGTGGTCGCGTGGGGCAGCAAATTAGCTCTATTTTGGAAGTAGATAAATTATTGCCTGAAATTGTCCAGCTTATTGAAACAAAATTTGATTATTACGGCGTGAGCATTTGGTTAGTGCATGAGGCCACCAAAGCTGTCATTTTGCGGGCCGAGGCAACTCGCCATCACACCATGATATTGACTACCCCCTTACAAATACCTTTAAATATTACGGTTAGTATTATTGCTCAAGTGGCGCGCACTGGGGTGGCTTATTTGGCGCATGATGTGCGGACAGACCCTAAATTTTTAGAGATGGACGCTTGGCCGTATACCTTAACGGAATTAGCTTTACCGCTTAAGATTGGTTCTCAAGTCATTGGGGTGTTAGATATTCAACATGATGAGGCAAATTCATTTGACCAAAATGACCAAACCGTGCTAACCGCCTTGGCTGATAGTATTGCTATTGCGATAAATAACGCCCATCTTTATAGTGAATTAACTCGACTGAATGAAGATAAAGATAAGTTTTTTTCCATTTTGGCGCATGATTTAAGGGGCCTTTTTACGCCCTTGTTAGGTAATGCTGAACTTTTGATAGAACTGGCCGATTCTTTAACCCCGCAGGATATGAAGGAAATGGGCGCAAGCATTGGTCGTTCAGGTCGTCGGGTGTTGGAACTGTTGGAGAATTTATTGGCGTGGGCGCGCTTTCAAATGGGGCGAATGAAATATGAACCCCAAATATTTGATTTGAAATTTTTAGTGGATGAAAATATGACTCTTATGGCTGACGTGGCCGCGAATAAGCGGATTCTGTTGCAGAGTCAGGTCACTAACAGTCTGTTCGTTTATGGCGACAAAAAAATGATAGACACCGTAATTCGTAATTTGCTGAATAATGCCTTAAAATTTACGCTAGAAGGGGGGCATGTGACCATGAGTGCTATCGCTTTGGCTGGCCCATTGCCGTTGGTTGAAGTGACGGTGGAAGATAGTGCGGTGGGCGTTGATTTTCCGAGAGTTTTACTAGATGGGGGGATGGAAGGCAGTGAATTAGGAGTTAAAGTGGAAAATATGGCGGTGGATTATAAAACAGCAGGCACTGCTCAAAATAAAGGCACGGGCTTAGGCTTAATTATATGTAAAGAATTAGTAGAATGTAATCAAGGCAAAATTTGGGTGGAAAATGAACTCAATTACGGCACAATTGTTAAATTTACGTTGCCTTTGGCGAATACTAATAAATAGGTGAGCATAAATTCTGCGGAAGCCCTTAGAGCGTGTTTCTTAAAGACTTTTTCGGCCATGTCATTCTGAGCGAAGCGAAGAATCCCTGCAAACTTGGCCTAAAAGTGTGCTTATTGAGGCCGAAAATCGCTTGGGTTGGCAAAGTCTTGAGGGATTCTTCACTACGCTTTGCTCCGTTCAGAATGACCTGGCAATTTTAAGAAACACGCTCTAAAGGAGTCCAAATCTTCAGATTTGCCACTTGTAAATATTCAGGGGAAACGTAGGGGTTCAAAATCTTGAACCCCTACGTTTTATTACCGAAACTTACGACTAAAGGCCACCAAATTCTCCAACACCTGCATGGCCGCGCCGCTATTAATACTATGCACCGCCAGCTTAATCGCCGTTGGAAAATCCTCCGCTTTACCCCCCGCAATCAACGCCGCCGCCGCGTTCAACACCACAATATCCCGCGCCCCATTGCGTTGTTCCCCTGTTAAAATCGCCCGCGTAATCGCCGCGTTTTCGTCAGGTGTCCCGCCGCGCAAATCGGCCACATCAGTTTTCGCAAAACCAAGTATCATCGGGTCTAGCGTCTGCGTCATCACCTGCCCCTGATATAAGCGGCTGATGATATTCGGCCCCGTCGTGGTTAGCTCATCAAGGCCACCATGCCCATGCACCACAAAGGCCGATTGCACGCCCAATTCGCCCAAAACTTGAGCAATCGGTTCGGTTAATTTTTTGTCATATACGCCCATGACCTGCCGTTTCGCATTGGCGGGGTTGGTCAATGGGCCAATCATATTAAAAATTGTTCTCATGCCCAACTCACGGCGTGGGCCAATCGCGTGGCGCATGGCGGGGTGATGACGCACGGCAAAGAGAAAGCCCAGCCCTACCTCATCAATACAATCGCCCACCGCCTCCAACGGCATCTCCAAATTGACCCCCAACGCCGCCAACACATCTGCGCTACCACTTTGACTGCTGGCGGCACGGTTGCCATGCTTGGCGACCTTTTGCCCCGCCCCCGCCACCACAAAGGCCGCCGTTGTGCTAATGTTAAATGTGCCTGAGCCGTCGCCGCCCGTGCCGCAGGTATCAATCAACTCCTCTGGCGGCGTTTGAGTGATGACCTTCATGGAGGCTTGCCGCATCGCCCGCGCACTGCCCGTAATCTCCGCCACCGTTTCGCCCTTCAGTCGCAAGGCCGTCAGATACGCCCCAATTTGCGCGGGCGTAGTCTCCCCCGCCATCATTTGCCCCATAACCGACTCGGCCTCGCCTATCGTCAGCGATTGCCCATCCATGAGTTTATGGATTCCTTCCTTTATATGAAAGGTAAAGGTTAATTCAGGCTTCGGCGCGGGCGCGGTAG
>JAIFLK010000243.1 GCA_020049115.1 Chloroflexota bacterium
ACCACAATGTCGGCCTTCATCTTGATAAAGTTGTTTACGTAACTCAACGGGAATAGACATTATACCGATTTAATGATTTTCGTAGGGGCAGAGCTTGTCCCTGCCCACCTTTTTCGCGCCAGGTCAATAAGTTGTCTAATCGCCTAAGCTGATTTACAATCTATAGCACTAAGGTGTTTAAACAAAGGAGTTTGCTGGTGTATGGTCAGTAACGTTTGCCTCTAGCCATCGGATAACTACTCACTATTTACCAGAAATTATAAAAATGAGCAATATTTGGAAAGAGTTTCACGGCCCTAACGCAGCCTATGTATTAGAATTGTATGAGCAATATCAACAAAATCCTCAATCAGTGGACGCTCGTACTCAGGCTTATTTTGCACAAATTACCCCAGCGTTAATAAATGGGGCCACTCCCCCCCCGTCGGCGACCCACCCCAAACCGACTGAGATTCTCACTGAGGATAGCACCACCAAAATTTTTACGGTGGTTAATTATGCCACCGCTATTCGCGATTATGGGCATTTAGCGGCAAAGCTAGACCCCCTCGGCACGCCGCGACTCGGCGACCCCTCATTACAATTAAGTAACTATGGCCTGGAGGTGGCTGAATTACGAGATTTGCCCGCCAACCTCATTGGTGGACCCTTGGTTAAACAGACGAGTAATGCGGCTGAGGCCGTTGAAGCCTTACGTCAAGTGTACATGTCCACCATTGGCTACGATTTTGAGCATGTGCATAATCCTGCCGAGCGCAAATGGTTACGGCAAGCGGCTGAATCAGGCCACTTTATGGCAGCACAAGACCCTATTGATGAGTCGGCTTTGCTGAATGAATTGACCGATGTGGAGGGCTTTGAGCTATTTTTGCATCGGACGTTTGTTGGCAAAACCCGTTTTTCCATTGAAGGGTTGGACATGATGGTGCCAATGTTAAACCAAATTATTTCCGATACGGTCAATAAATCAACCATTCGTGATATTTTAATCGGCATGGCGCATCGTGGGCGGCTGAATGTCTTGACCCATGTGTTGGGCAAACAATATGTGAAGATTTTGGCTGAGTTCAAAGACCCGATTGATTACGACTCAGGCTTGCCGAGTGCCTTAACCGGTGACGTTAAATATCATAACGGTGCGGTGCGAACAGTTGTAAGAAATGAAAACGTAGAATTGGTGGTAGCGATTGCCCCCAACCCTAGCCATTTGGAGCATGTGAACCCCGTCGTCATGGGCATGTCGCGCGCCGCTGGCACCCGCACTGACCAACCTGGCGCAGCTATTTTTGAGCCACTCATTTCGCTGCCCATTCTCATTCATGGCGATGCCGCTTTTCCAGGGCAAGGGGTGGTGGCGGAGACGCTCAACATGCACCGCTTGCCTGGCTATACGGTGGGCGGCACGATGCACCTTATTGCCAATAATCAAATTGGCTTTACGACGGATGATAACATCAGTCGTAGCACCACATATGCCAGTGATTTAGCGAAAGGCTTTGAAATACCCATTGTTCACGTGAATGCTGATGACCCTGAAGCCTGTATTGCGGTGTCGCGTTTGGCATTGGCCTACATGTTAAAATTTCAGAAAGATATTGTGATAGATTTGATTGGCTATCGTCGCTATGGGCATAATGAAGGGGATGAGCCACGCTTCACCCAACCCCTAATGTATGATAAGATTGACCAACATCCCACCGTGCGCCAAATTTTGGCTAATCGGCTAATACAAAAAGGAATCATTACGGCGGGTGAAGCTAAAGCCAAGTTGCAAGCCGTGATAGATAACTTACAGAAGATTTATGAATCCTTTGAGCCGAAAACGGAGCTTCCTAAACCTAGTCTTGACTCGCCTGAACCCGGCACAGCTAGAAAAGTTATCACCCATCTCCCTGCCGATAAACTGAAAGCCTGGCATGATTCATTGTGGAAATTTCCTGAAGGTTTCACGGTTAATGCGAAATTGAAACGGGTGTTAGACCGTCGCCAGAGCGCGCTAGAGACTTATAATGAAGCGACCATTGATTGGGGAACAGCCGAGGCTCTCGCGTTGGCCTCAATTTTGGCGGCGGGCATCCCCATCCGTCTGACGGGTGAGGATGTAGGGCGGGGGACATTTAGCCACCGCCATGCCGTGTTACATGACCAAGTAACGGGGGTAACTTTTACGCCGTTACAAAAATTCCCGCACGCGACAGCCTCCTTTGAAATCCATAATAGTCCGTTATCAGAGAATGCGGCGGTGGGTTTTGAATATGGGTATAACATTCAGGCGGGCAATGAATTGGTAATTTGGGAAGGGCAATATGGCGATTTTATTGACGGGGCGCAGGCCATGTTAGATGAATTTGTCATTTCGGGCTTTGCAAAATGGGCGCAAACGCCTTCATTGGTGCTGCTGTTGCCGCATGGTTATGAGGGGCAAGGGCCTGACCACTCCACGGGGCGGTTAGAGCGTTTCTTACAATCGGCGGCGGAAATTAACATGCGGATTGCCAATTGTACGACTGCGGCACAATATTTTCATTTGTTGCGCCGTCAAGCCTTGCTGTTGAAGAAAGACCCGTTGCCCTTGATTATCATGACTCCTAAAAGTTTATTACGCCAACCTTTAGCGGCCTCGCCCTTAAGCGATTTGGTAGAGCATAATTGGCAGCCGTTCTTAGATGATGTGGAGGCGCGCCAACATCCCCAAAAAATCAAGCAAGTATTGTTATGCAGTGGTAAGATTTATTTCGATTTGGTTACGAGTGAATATCATGCTCAACATCCTGAAATTGCCATTATTCGTATCGAACAACTTTATCCCTTGATGGGTGATGTCTTAGGCGAAATGTTAGACGAATATCCCAACTTAAAGAAAGTGACGTGGGTGCAAGAAGAGCCGAAAAACATGGGGGCCTGGGAAAGTTTCAAACCCCAATTAATTCGGGTCGGGCAAATCATTGGGGCGAAATGGACGGTAGATTACATTGGTCGGCCGCGTCGTTCCAGCCCCGCCGAGGGGTCAACGGCCTGGCATGCGGTCAATCAAAAAGAACTCATTGCGCGAGCATTTAATGGTGGTTAGAGCTATTCTGGAGTCCAAATCTTTAGATTTGACCGACTCAAATCTAAAGATTTGGACTCCATTTAAAGGACAATTATGACATTACAAATTCTAGTGCCTTCGTTAGGCGAGTCGGTGGTGGAGGCTACGGTGGGGAAGTGGCAGAAACAGGCGGGCGACGCGGTAGCGGCAGGTGAAACCTTAGTGGAATTAGAAACCGATAAAATTAACTTGGAAGTTTCGGCGGAGCAAGCAGGCGTATTAACCAGCATTACGGCAGCCACAGGTGCAGAGGTTCGCATTGGTGACGTATTAGGTTTGCTAGAGCCAGGCGCAGTGGCTGCGACTACCATGCCGCCGTCAGTTATTCACGAGAGCAAAGCCACGCCCGTTGCCAAGCGGGTGGCGGAGGCGGAGGGCGTGAATTTAGCCGAAGTGAGCAGCAGTGATGGTGGGCGGATTAAACGTAATGACGTGGAACAATTCGTGGCGGCGCACCAAGCCCCGCCCGCGCCAATAGTTGCGCCTGCGTCTGTAATTACACCAGACCTACAAGGTTTGAAAAACCTTGCAGGTCTAACAGCTACGACCACAGTTCAACCTACTGTGCCATCCCTGTTCTTCCCCGATACCTCGGCCCGCGAGACCCGCACGCGCATGTCGCGCCGCCGCCAAACCATTGCCAAACGGTTGGTGGAAGCCCAACAAACGGCGGCCATGTTGACCACCTTTAATGAAGTGGACATGAGCGCGGTCATGGCGGTGCGTAATCGGCGCAAAGATGCCTTTTTTGAGAAACATAAAGCCCGTTTGGGTTTCATGTCCTTTTTTGTGAAGGCCAGCGTGGCCGCCCTGAAAGCCTATCCATTGGTCAATGCTTCCATTGAGGGCAACGATATTGTAACTAAACATTACTATGATATTGGCATTGCGGTGGGCGCAGAGGAAGGGTTGGTCGTGCCAGTATTACGTGAGGCTGACCGCATGAACTTTGCTCAAATTGAGAACAATATTGTGGAACTCGCCAAAAAAGCCCGCGCCAATACCCTTTCATTGGGCGACTTGCAAGGTGGTACATTCACGATTACGAATGGTGGCGTTTTTGGCTCACTGCTCAGTACGCCCATCCTTAACCCGCCGCAAGTGGGCATTTTAGGGCTGCATAAAATTGAAGAGCGTCCCATTGCCTTGAAAGGGGAAGTCGTTATTCGCCCCATGATGTATGTTGCGATGAGTTACGACCACCGTATCATTGATGGCAGTGAAGCGGTGCGCTTTTTGGTGCGGATTAAGGAATTGATGGAAGACCCTGAAGCCTTGCTGTTAGAGGGTTAGTAATACAGTTTTAATCAGCGATTATAAGGCTCAAAGCCTTATAATCGCTACTAAAGAAAAGCAGTAGAGGTCAGAATTGTAATTTTTCTAAGCCAAGACGCTGATTTTTGTTCAGCGTCTTTCTATGTGAAGGCTTTTACACCTTAGCGTCTTTGCGCTTCTGCATTAAAATTTTAACGCAGAGGCGCAAAGACGCTAAGAAATTGAAGGAAATAACCTTGTTAGTCAATAGTTTTATTAATCAAGATATTATTTCAGTCACCCAGTTTGACCCCGCGAAATTAGAGTATATTTTTGCCCGCGCCCATGAGATGCGCCAAATGGTGGAGGCGCAAAATGGAAATGATTTACTCAAGGGGCGGGTGTTGGCCTGTCTCTTTTATGAACCCAGCACGCGCACGAGTTCCTCCTTTATTGCGGCCATGGAGCGTTTGGGCGGCAGTGTCATTCCCATTACGCAAGGTGTACAATTTAGCTCGGTTAGCAAGGGTGAGACCCTTGCCGATACGGTACGGACATTGGAGCAATATGCCGATGTCATTGTATTACGTCACCCTGATGTTGGCTCGGCGCATGTGGCGGCGGAATATGCCCATGTTCCCATCATTAACGCGGGTGACGGCGCGGGTGAGCATCCCACACAGGCTTTGTTAGATTTGTTCACAATTTGGGAAGAGTTGGGGACGCTAGAGGGGCTAAAGGTGGCGATGGTGGGCGATTTGCGTAATGGGCGCACCGTTCACTCGTTGACCAAGTTGCTCATGCATTACAACGTGAGCTTACGTTTTGTGTCGCCAGAGATTTTGCGCTTACCGCTTACGCTCATGAATGAAGTGATTGACCATAAAATTGATGTGCGCGAAACCCATGATGTGGCCGATGTGATAAAAAATGCTGATGTGTTGTATGTAACGCGGGTGCAAAAAGAACGTTTCACTGATTTGGCACAATATGAGGAAGTAAAGGGACATTACGAAATTACCCCCGAAATTATGAGCCAAGCCAAGCAAAAAATGGTGGTGATGCACCCGTTGCCCCGCGTGGGCGAAATTCATTATGCGGTAGATAATGACCCCCGCGCCGCCTATTTCCGCCAAGTCAAAAATGGCATGTATATCCGCATGGCCTTGTTGGCCTCGGTGTTGGGGAAATAGGAATTAGGAATTAAAAATTAGGAATTAGGAATTAAAAATTGCTTCACGTTTTTAATTCCTAATTCCTAATTCCTAATTTATCATGCTCACTTCCCGCTTTATCAAACCGCGCTATGATGGTTATTGCTTTGCCGATTTACCCGCCACGATTCAATATTGGTTGACGGGGCAGGGGCAGCCCGCCCTGGCTCCAGAACTTTTGGGGCGATTTGCGGGGCAGTATGATACCGTTATATTCATGTTTATTGATGCCTTTGGCTGGCGATTTTTTGAACCCTATCGCGACCAATACCCCTTTTTGCAACAATTTAGCCAACCCGCCAAAATCACTTCGCAATTCCCCTCCACTACCACCGCGCATGTCACTTGTATGCACACGGGGCAGGCGGTGGGGCAAAGTGGGCTGTATGAATGGCACATGTACGACCCCACTTTGGACGACATGATAACGCCCTTCATGTTCTCCTTTTCAGGGGATAAATCGGCGGAAACGTTGCAACAACTGCGGGTTTCGCCGTTTGACCTCTACCCACCGCCAAGTACTTTGTATTATACCTTAATGCAACAAGGCATTACCTCCACCCTAATACAGCCTAGCTCATTGATAAAATCCACCTATTCGCAATATGTGCAGCGTGGGGCGCATGAAATTATTCCTTACAAAACATTGCCAGAAGCATTAGTGAATTTGCGGTTATCATTACTCACACGGCAAACACCCGCCTATTACTTTTTTTATTACCCCACATTGGATACGATTTGTCATGATTATGGCCCCAATTCACCCCAATTAACGGCGGAGATTGATACTTTTTTGCTGACAATGGAACGCCTTTTTTATCAACCCTTACAGGGAAAACTGGACAACACCTTACTCGTTTTGACGGCTGACCATGGTCAAGTGGAGGTTAACCCTAAAACTACCGTTTACTTGAACCTTGACCCGCGCTTTGCAGGCATTGAGGAGTTTATTAAAACCAATCGGCATGGGCGCAAACTCATTCCTGCGGGGTCGCCGCGCGATATGTTTCTTTATATTAAAGCAGAGAAATTAGTCGAGGCACACCATTTTTTAGCCACACGGCTGGCGGGGCAAGCCGAAGTCTGTTTGGTGGCAGATTTAATTAAGGAAGGGTACTTTGGCTCACAGGCCGTCTCGGCGGCCTTTTTGCAACGAGTCGGCAATTTGGTGATTCTGCCTTATCCCCATGAGTCAGTTTGGTGGTATGAAGCCGAGCGATTTGAGCAAACTTTTTATGGGCATCATGGCGGACTGACGGCGGCGGAGATGGAGATACCTTTATTGTTAAGTGATTTTAGCCGCTAGTGTCTCGTCAAGTGTGATTTGTATAGTCATCAGGTGACTTCAAATCACACTTGACAAGACACTAGTAAGTACCCAAGCAAAAGTTTTGCGGCATGTTTTAGCCATTATAAGGCTTTAAGCCTTATAATGGCTTCCGTAAAATTTATGCTCGCCTACTTACATCAGGTTTACAGGCGGCAATTTTCATTAACGTGCTTTTTGGGTTACAATATAAGTACCTAAGCAAAAATTTTGCGGACTATTTTTAGCCCTTATAAGGGCTGCCATAGAATTTATGCTTACCTACTACATTGTTCATTTAATTTTTACAGTAGCCATTATAAGGCTATAATGGCTGATTGATGCTACAAAAACTAAATGAACAGGGTACTACTTACCACTAACATTTAGGGTTGCTTTGGCAGCAGGAGCAAAGGTTTGTTTACTGAAGATTTAAGTGGTCAAACAATTGGCAATTATCGGGTCATTAAGCCGATTGGCAGTGGTGGCATGGCAAAGATTTATCTGGTGCAAGACCCGCAAAAGCAAGTTTTCGCCATGAAAGTGTTATTACCTCACTTGCAAAATCAGGCGGAGTTCACCGAGCGTTTTTTGCGCGAGGCTCAAAATGCCAAAGTATTACAACATGCCCATATTGTCCCTATTCGTGATTATAAACGGCTGAAAGATGGCACGACATTTTTTGTCATGGATTGGATTGATGGCGGTTCATTGGCTGAATATGCCAAGCCCAATAAACTCACGTTGTCACAAATCGCCCAAGTCATGACCCAAGTCGCGGCAGCCCTGGATTATGCCCATAAACAGGGCGTGGTACATCGTGATATTAAGCCCTCTAACATTTTGTTGAGCAAAAGTGGGCAGGCCATGTTAGCCGATTTTGGCGTGGCAAAAGTCGCTCAAGCCACCACCCTCACCCGCCCTGGTGAGCAGCCTGGCACGCCCGCCTACATGTCCCCTGAACAGGCGCAGGGGTTAGATGTTGGCCCTGCCAGCGATATTTATGCACTAGGGATTGTCTTATATGAAATGTTAGCGGGACGACCTCCTTTTCAAGGCGACACCAGCCAAATTTTAGCGGTATTGTATCAACATGTGCATCAACCGCCGCCGCCGTTGCGCCAATTTAACCCCAAAATTCCTGCAAATATAGAGAAGGTGGTCGAAAAAGCCCTCGCCAAAAAAGTCACTGACCGTTATTCAACGGCGGGGGCATTGGCGCAAGCCTTTTGGCAGGCCGTTAATACCAGCACCCCTCGCCGCCCCGCCGTGCTGTGGTATGGCGTAGCGGCAAGCGCGCTTTTCATTGGCTGCTTATTTTTTTTAGGCGTGGGGATTTTAATGAGAGAGAGTTCAACGGGGTTAGCAACAATTACGCCTGTCCTTGCGGAGGTTATCCCCGCCGAGGTGAAATCATTAGAAACGGCCATCGTGAAAATTACCCCCAAATCCTCTACAGTAACCCCTACTGCCGCGCCCTCAACCGATGAGGCTGAAACCCCCTTGCCAAATGTGGTGCCACAGGCCGACGAACCGCCCGTTTTATTAGAACCTCAAGCACAACAAAGTTTTGCGGCGGGTGAAACAATTACCTTCAAATGGCGTTGGGCGGAGGCTTTAGCGGCAGATGAACGGTTTTTGGTCACGGTGAAAGATAATCAACGGCATACCTGGGAATGGCCTGCCATGACTCCCGCGTTAGTGCTGTCTGAAGCTATTGTTGCGGGAAATTACACATGGTTAGTCAGCGTGGAGGTGCGGAATCGGTTGGGCAAATATGACCGCCTCACCCTCTCCGCGCCACAACAATTTGAAATTCTCGCGCCCCCTGAAACTGCCACCCCCATTATTTCTCCCACGCCTAACGCTAAAGTGACTCCTGTCGCGCTTTTACCCGCGCCCCTCTTACTCCAGCCCCCAGACCAATTTGCGGCGGCAGCCTCCAAAGAGATTACCTTACAATGGAAAAACTCGGTCAAATTGACGGATGACCAATGTTATGCCATTTTTATTAAACATCGTCAGGGGTTTGAGATTATTTGGCTGAGTGACTCCAGCTATGTGTTAGGCCAAGCCAAAGTTTGGCTGGCTAACCGCAAATATGGCCCCGATTTAAGTTGGCAGGTGGGCATCGCAGCGAAAGAGGGCAGCCATTGCGAAGGCAATACCACCGCGCCCAAAGTGGAGTTGTCCCGTCGCAGTGACAGCCGCACCTTTTTGTGGACTGATGATTAGGATAACGATTCTATGAAGAAAAAAATAGTACTTCAAAAACTTGGCGGCTATTATCTTATGCCGCATGAATTGTTGCATGTGTTAGCTTATCGCATCATTGGCAAGCCATCCCAATATCAATGGGGCAACTATTATGTGATGCCTTTAGGTAAAATGACGCGCCCACAAAGACTCTTTACTTCACTGTTTCCATTTATAATCTGTTTGGGAACAGGCTTATTTTTTATTTTAACATGGATGACCATTGCTTTTTTTTACCATCAGCAGCCTAATCCTGTGAATGGCTCGACTTGGCAACATATCTTATTACTTTTTGGGATAGGGTTGGCTTTTTACAGCACCACCGCTGAGGGCGACATCATGAACAGTTACCATTTATTATTTACTAAAGAGCAGTCGCAAAACAGTCGCCCAAAACCACATGGAGGCCCCGACAATGACTCCCACTAAAGGCAAAAGCCATAAGCCTCTTACGATAATGTAACCTGGTTCGTATGAAGTTGCTCCCTTAAAAAAAGCACGGTCAATGGAAGGGTAACTTATCATATTTCTGAATAGTATCATGCCAAAAATGATATTCAGCGCGGCTAAAATGGTACTCCAAGGGTAGTTGTTATAACCAATTGTTTCCAACGATGACCCAAACATGTAGCCACCCATAGCCCACAAACTGGCTAAGGCTAAAATACGCCCTAAAATATTAAGATACAGTTTCATTTTTTTCCTCAATAGTAAAAACCCTCACAGCTTTCAAAAAGCTGTGAGGGTTGCGTTTATTCAGCCCGATACAACGGATTTGCCCACACAATCAACGTTCCCCAATTGTCATGAGATGAATCATTCATATAATTCTCTAACAAACCCTTTACGACAAAGCCATTTTTCAGTTGGAAACTCAGCGTGCTATCAAACAACTCCCCCGCCACCACTTTAGCCACATATTCAGGAATCGTCAACTTCCCTTTATAACGTACATAACCTGGCAGCGCGCCCCCCGCCACAATGCCCTTTTTGTTATATTGCTTTACCACGCCCTTGCGCGCCTCATACAACATGCCGCCAATGCCATGCCCGCGATAATCGGGGTGAACACTAATATCCGCCCCGTAATAATAATCGCCGTTAAGGTCATGGTTGGTAAAATAGCCGTGAGCAATCACCTCAATAAAGGTGTGGTCGGTGTGTTCAAAATCAAAGTTTATAAAGAAGCCCGACCCCAGGCCGACCACGCGCTCACCGTCTAGGGCGATGAAATTACCTTCGGGAAAGACGCGGCAATGGCTCAGAAAATGGGCTGCCTTCATGCGTTCCGCGTCATCTAATGTAGGGTAGCAGTCAATTTGCAGTTGCTCTAA
>JAIFLK010000031.1 GCA_020049115.1 Chloroflexota bacterium
ACCCATGCCATGCAACCTCACCCCGAACAACGCCCACTATCAGTTGCCGCGTGGCAAGCCGAATTGGATAGCGGCCAAACCATGCTCCTGCTTGATGATACACCGACGATTCCCTCAAAACCTCGTCAAGCCACACCTGCGCCAACGGCAACCGTTAGCCAGCCCATAACGAAACCCATGCCCCCCATTAAGGTGGCTGACGAAATTACTCCGCCCATGCCCGCCACGCGTCAATCACCGTTACTTATTGGAATTACCGTTGTGGCCTTAATGATAGCAGTGGGCGTGATTGCGTTTAATTTAGGCAGTGGCTCAACCCTAATGATAGCAGTGGGCGTGATTGCGTTTAATTTAGGCAGTGGCTCAACCCAACGCCCCGTAGCCGATAATCAAGCTATTTTGCTGACTTTGGTCGCCCTCACCACCGCCCAAGCCACCTCTGGCACACATGAACCCAATCTTAATATGGCAGGGACTATGGTCGCTTTGGTGGTGGTGGTGACGCAACAAGCCATGACCCAACAAGCCCAATTAGCCGAAACGTCCACGCCCGTTCCCGTCACTGAAACCTCCCTCCCTCCCTCGCCTACCGCCACATTATTCGCAACAAATACGCCCACCGCCACTGTAACGCCCCCTAAAATTTTGGCTAAATTACCCACGCCCGCGTCTACCGCGACCATGTTGGGTAAAATTACGTTTTATTCTGGGCGCACGGGCAATGGCGACATTTATGTGATGAATCCTGACGGGACAAACTTACTTAATATAACTGGTGATAATTTTGGGGCAGACCAAGAGCCAGCCTTATCTTATGATGGTCAATGGGTAACATTTAGTAGTTTTCGTAACAATTTGTCCAGCTTATATCTCATCAAAGTGGATGGCACGGGGCTAACCCTCTTAACTGAGAAAAATTATCACCGTCCCGCCTGGTCGCCTAATGGACAGGAAGTGGTTTTTGATATTGGCTCACGCTTGGATATAACCCATATTGACCGCCGCCCAGGGCGTGTTTTGGCCCAAGTGTCAGGGGATAGCCACCCCGCTTGGTCGCCTGATGGCAGCCGCATTGTTTTTGAAACTGAACACTCGGCCAATAATGTCGAGTTATTTCTGATTAATCAAGATGGGCAGGGTCTCACTCGGCTCACCAGTTCGCCAGGGATTGATGAGCGTTATCCCACCTGGTCGCCTGACGGCACAAAAATTGCCTTTGTCTCAGATAATGGTGGCAATAGTGATGACATTTATATTATGAATAGTGACGGTAGCAACGCCACTCAATTAACCTTCACGCCCAGTGGTCAGCAATGGGCCAACCGCCACCCCACCTGGTCGCCTGACGGCAATTACATCGCCTTCGCCTCCCGCCGTGACGGCAACGATGAAATTTATCTCATGGAGCTAGACGGCAGCGGCCTTACCAACCTCACCAACCACCCCGCCGATGATAATTACCCCTCATGGCAACGTTAAAATTTACAACCAGAATCCGCGAAGTCACGCGAAGAACCACGAAGGTTTTTCTTATCATTTCTTCGCGGTTCTTCGCGGATTCCTGTTTTGATGTTTAATCTCTCTAAACAAACCACCTCACGGCTACTCCTCCTCATCACCCTACTCAGTTTTTGGCTACGGGTTTGGGGGATTCAATTTGGCCTCCCCTTCGCCTATCACCCCGACGAACAGCAATATATTTTACCCGCCATTGGCGTAATACAAGGAAATTTTCAGCCCCTCGCCCATTACAACCCCGCCCTTTATCCCTATTTTATCGGCCTCATTTACAGCCTCATCTATTACAGTTTCCAGCTTATCGGCCTCAATTCCCATTTATTGCAACTTGATTGGAGTCCCGCCATTAGCCCCTGGACAGCCTTTTGGATTTACCTCGCCCGTTATATTACGGCCTCTGTCGGTGTACTTACCATGCTCATGGTTTATCACTTAGGGCGACGGGCTTACAATCGCCTAACGGGAATTGGCGCGGCCTGGTTTTTTGCGGTCACATTTCTACCCACCCGCGAAGCCCATTTTGCCGTCAATGATGCCCCCGTTGCGCTCATGGTTGCCCTCACCCTCTACCTTTGTATCCCCATATTACGGCGCGCCCAGTGGCAAGATAGCCTTAAAATCGGTCTCGCGCTCGGCCTCGCCGCCGCCACCAAATACTCGGCGGGCTTATTAGCTGTCCCCATTGGCGTAGCCTATTTGTTAGGATTTATTTTCCCTCACCCCAACCCTCTCCCAAAAGGAGAGGGAGTTATTATCTCCCCTCTCCCAAAAGGAGAGGGGGCGGGGGTGAGGGTCTCCCCCTGGGAGAGGGTTGGGGTGAGGGCGTTGCACCTGCTCATGGTTGGCCCTGTCGCCCTGCTCACTTACGCCCTAGCCTCACCTTACACTTTCATACAGTGGGACAAATTCAAAGCCAATTTTAGTGAGAACTTAGAATCGGCACGGGTGGGTTTTCAAGGGCTAGACCTCGACCCGTCAGGTGGGGCGATATTTTATCTCAAGGGACTAGTTTGGGGTTTAGGTGGGCCGTTTATGTTACTAACCTTAATCGCCATTTTATATCTCCTGTGGCGGCGGCGACCCATTGACCTCTTCATGCTAACTTTTCCCCTGTTTGGCTTCTTCTACATGCAACGCCAAGAAATGTATTTTGTTCGTTGGCTCATGCCCTTCATTCCGTCATTATGCGTTATTACGGCGGAAGGAGTAAGGGTTAGCAGTAGTCACCTGATGACTTTAAGTCATCAGGTGACTCTTCAAAAACAGCGCGCCCCAGTGATATTCGTTGTAATATATGGCCTGATTGCTTTGCCCTCTATGGCAACGGCCATGTATGCAGATTACATTTTTAGTCAACCTGATACCCGCAGTCAAGCCTTACAGTGGATTAGCAATAATATACCCATAAACAGTGGCCTGGCCGCCGAAGTGTTAAGTCCCCCCTGGGGGCCGCCCCTCGCCATGCCAGGGCTAGAAGTTGGCCCCTATCGCTTCGCTCCCGTGCCGAGTGGCGGCGTGGCGGAACTTAGCCCTGAGCAATATCGCGCCTGGGGCGTGGAGTATGTGGTGGCGAGTAGCTTCCATTATAACCGTCCCTTACGAGATAAAGCCCATCAAGCCCAACTTGCCGCAAACATGACGAGCCTCGCCGCGCAAGCCGATTTGGTGGCAACCTTCACGCCCTATCAAGCCGATTATCAGGGTTATTTTTACCATGACCAACTGTTTGGCCCCGCCAATGATACTTGGCAACGTCAGCAACCTGGCCCGATAATCTTAATTTATCACTTGCGTTAGTTTGTATCTAAGGCTATGGAGTCCAAAGCCATAGGCTTTGACTTACTGCTCAAAGCCTACGGCTTTGGACTCCGATGTTAAACACTATGCCCCAAACCACTTGGCAACAACAAAATTACGAGGCCATCATGGCGCGGCTAGAGTGGGTGCGCGCCCAGCCCGATGGCTTCATCTTCCAACAGATTTTGCCACAACATATTGTTATGGTGCATAAGCATGGCACACGGCTCAGTTTAGCCATGCCTTGCCCTGTGGCCGACATGGTGCAATCGGTCATGAATTTGGCTGACCCATTGAATTTGACTGCGCCTTATAACCAAGCCTTTCTGTTAGCTTTAGCTTGGCAACCGCAACCAGCGCACATTTTTACGGCGGGGGTTGGCGGCGGGAGTTTGCCCCTAGTGTTACACCATTATCTGCCTGAAACCCAGCTTGATTGCGTTGAACTGGACGAATTGGTGTGTGAAATGGCGCAGAAATATTTCGGTTTGCAACCTGACCATCGCCTCACCATCACCATTCAAGAGGCGCGGACGTATCTCAGCCAAACCAGCCACCCTTATGACATTATGTTTATTGATGTTTTCATGGGTAACGGCCTCACGCCCTATCCGTTGGTGACGCAGGAATTTTATCAGCTCTGCCAGCAACGGCTAACGAAAAATGGCGTTATTGTCATTAATATGCCCCATGATGAAGCTGCCTATACCGATAAAGTGAAAACCTTACAAAGTATATTTCAGCATATTTACATTTGCCGCGTCGAGATGGGCAATAGTGCCGTTATCGGCACAAATAGTAATTTATTGACACGTTCAGACATCATTGAGTGGGCGCGGCAATGGCAAACCGCGCAACGACTCCCCTTCTCGCTGCTCAAGCGCGCCCAACTCCTCACCCACCCTAGCGATTTGTTAGAGCTACTACCTCATCTCCCTGAAGCCACCATTTTGCATGACCGTTAGGAATTAGGAATTAGGAATTAGGAATTAGGAATTTTCGTTGTTACTTCTCATTTCTCATTTCTCACCTCTCATTTCTAATTTCACCGCGTTTTCCCCACTTGTATCACCCCGTAACGGCAAACGCCCCCCCGTTTCCAATAAATACAAACCTACCCATAAATCCCCCTGCTTAAAATCAGCAGGCAAAGTCAACTCGCTCCTTTCGCGAATAGTTTCACCCATCGGCCAAATCGTCATGGGGTAAACAATTTGTAATGGCACATGGTCAGCCTGCGCCAACGTGCTTTGGCCGTCCCGCAAATGGACAAAAATGGTGTAATTTTGTTTTATGGGTGTCAGGGCGCGCCAATAAAGGGTCAGGCGCAGGGTTTGCTCAGAATTTAATTCAATCGTGTAACCCGTTAGCTCAATTTGGTCACCAAAAGTGGCCTCCAGCGTTTGTTGTGGCTCTAATTGCAGTGGCAACGGGTCGGCTTTGGCATGGAGGACGAACATACCTTGCGCTTCATAAAGTAAATCGGTTTGGGCTAAGAGTTGTTGCAAAAAGGGCGCATCGTAATATTCCCGTTGCAAGCCCCACCGTTCCAACACCAACCACACCCGCCCCGTAGCCAAAACGTTATGTAACTCAGCCTCAGTGCGAATGGCAGGCGAGGCCAACCAACGGTCAACCGCCCGCCCATTGATGTTTAATAAACGGTAATCATAACCGCCCTGTTTTTGCACACTGTAAAAATCATTCCGTTGCAAATAGAAATACGCGGCCGCAGGTGTCCCCGTTAGCACGCTATCGCCCTCCTGCCAATGGGCCTGCACATAGCCGAAGGCTTGGTCATAATCCTCGCCGCGATTGGCTAACAAACTGTTTACGTGAGGATAAGTCAGGCCGATAATTAAGAGACATGGGATAAGGGGGATAAGCCATGTAGCCCTCACCCCAACCCTCTCCCACAAGGAGAGGGCGCAGAACTTTCCCCATAAATCCTCCAGCCCCGCCGCACCAAGTAGGCATAAAACGGGCAGCAACATAAACAAATATTTATCATCCCGCCGTTCAGGGGAAACTAAAAACATCATTTCTAAGGTGGTCATGAGTAGAATGAAACTGTAATAAGAGGTAGGAGGTAGGGGGAAAGCGGAGTCCAAATCTTTAGATTTGATAGTCAAATCTAAAGATTTGGACTCCATAAGCGAAAGCCCTATTACGAATAAAATAAACGGAGCAAACAACAAGGCGGGCATGGTTAGATAAAATGGCGCAATATCATGCCAACCTTGTAAGGGATTGAAAGAAATTTGGCTATAAATGCTTAATACGTCCCACACACCGCGCGCCGCGTTAGGGCTGTCTAGCGCGTCAATCCCTTTGGGCTGCCCTAGCCGCTTAACCATGAAACCTATCACCACAACTAAAATAAGCGTAATACTTTGCCATAACCAATGAGCTTTCCCCCCCCTCAATCCCCCCCAATGGGAGGGAAGTTTTACCCCCTCTCCCAATGCCCCCATTCGGGGATAAAGGAAAGGGTTGGGGTGAGGGTATTGCGCTATCAACATAACCAAAACTAACGGCGGAGCAAGCGTAATCGCCACGAAATGAGTGAGCAACGCGCCCAAATATGTTAGCAAGGCTAACCAACGATAACGGGAGTTGGTCAGCCCTTGATATGCGAGCCACAGCGTTAGTATAACCAATAATTGCATCATGGAATACATGCGGGCGCGGCCACTCCACTCAATAGCGGTGGGGGCGAGGGCGAGGGCGGTGGTCGCTATCCAAGCGACGGCGGGGGAAAAATGTCGCCGCCCGATGACGTAAGTTAGCGCAAGAGTAGTGAGGCCGCAGATTAAGCTAAGATAACGCACCACATAACGGGGTTCGCCTAGAAAGGTGGCGAGATAGCCGAGATAAGAAAAAAGTAAGCCATGGTCATAAAATAAACCTGACGGCATGGTGGGGGTGCCATGCGCGCCTATCATTTGCACGGCGAGAAGGGTGGCAAACTCGTCGGGGTAGAGTTGCACGGTGTGAATAAACATTAAGCGTAGCCACGCGGCTAGGGTGATAAGAATTATTAAGGGTAGCCATTTCATGATAGAACCTCAGTATATCGAGATTTTGGGGGTAGTCATCCGATGACTAAAGGCTAACACCTTGATATACTGGGCGTATTTTAGCAGAAAGGCTAAAGTGTGGCGAATAAAAGATTAAGAGATTAGGACGTGGATTTCTTGGAATAAAATAACAATTTTTAATCAAATAACCGTTATTTATTTTGAATTTTTACATTTTGGCAAAATAATCATTGACTTTAGAGTCAATTCTATGATAAAATTCACGCTAAATAAAATTTATTTTAGCCAATATCAAAGGAGATAATGATGTTTGACCCAAGTAAAGCAATTCAAGATATGTTGGTTTTTGGCGAGTTTGGTGATGTGAATCCCTCTGTTACGGATTCTTCCACCTATACCTTCATGAGTCCTGATAAAATGAAAGAGATGTTTGACCATGAAATTGAGGGCTGTTTTCTTTATTCGCGCCATTGGAATCCCATTAACAAATTTTTATCCAATGCGCTCGCGGGGCTAGAAAATAGCGAATCGGCGCAAGTGACGGCCTCTGGCATGGCGGCGATTAGTTGCGCGATTTTACAATTATGTAACAGTGGTGACGAGATGTTATGCAGTCGTACCGTTTATGGCGGGACGTACGCGCTGTTCAAAAACTTTCTGGCAAAGTTAGGCATTAAGGTTAATTTCATCAATGTGCATGATTTAGAGGTGGTAAAGCAAGCCATTACGCCACGTACCAAAGTGATTTATACTGAAAGTATCAGTAATCCTCTGTTAGAGGTGGCGAATTTGCCCGCGTTGGCTGAAATTGCCAACCAACATGGGTTAAAATTGGTGGTGGATAATACTTTTAGCCCCATGATTATCTCGCCGTTGCGCTTGGGGGCGCATGTGGTCGTTCATAGTATGACGAAATTTATCAACGGGACAAGCGATTGTGTGGCGGGTTGTATTTGCAGCGACTCGGCCTTCATTCATCAATTAAGCGATGTGAACATGGGGGCGTGTATGTTGCTTGGCCCCGTGTTGGATAGCACCCGCGCCGCAAGTATTCTGAAAAATATCCATAGCTTACATTTACGAATGAAGCAACATAGCAAAAACGCGCTCTATTTGGCGGAAAATATCGAAAAACTCGGCTTCAAGATTTTTTATCCAGGCTTGCCCTCACACCCACAACATGAATTAATGAAACAATTGATGAATAAAGATTTCGGTTTTAGTGGGATTGTGGCGTGGGATGTGGGCAATGAGGCTAAAGCTAACGAATTGATGACGGTGATGCAGCAACAAAAAGTGGGCTATTTAGCGGTCAGTTTGGGCTATTTCAAAACCCTATTTAGTGCGCCAGGCAGCAGCACTTCCTCCGAGATTCCGCACGATGAACGGGATAAAATGGGCTTGAGTGATGGCTTAATCCGTTTGTCAGTGGGGTTGGATAATGACATTGAAACCACCTTTGAACGCATTAAGGTTAGCTTACAACAAGTGGGATTATTACAATAAAAAGCCTTAGCAACGAATTGCACGAATTTTACGAATTAACAACAAAAATAATTCCACCTGTAAATTATTGGGGGATGAGAGGTCGGAGTTCGCAATCCTTTGCGGACAGCCCGCAAATAATTGCGGACTCCTAACCTAATTACAAGTGGAAATAATTCGTAAAATTCGTGTAATTCGTTGCCTTCTTTTACGATGACCAACCAAAACTGGCCGCCTAACATTTATACCCCATTGCAAGCACATAATTTGCAAACATTAGAAACAATTCAACAACGAGTGCTATGGTTAGCCATGAACATGGTTCACCACGCCAACGAAATCCGCCCTAACCCTGACGGGTCAAAAATTGGCGGACATCAAGCCTCCTCTGCCTCGATGGTCACGATAATGACCGCCCTTTATTTTCATTTCTTACAACATGGCGACCGCGTGGCGGTGAAACCCCATGCCTCGCCCGTCTTTCATGCCATTCAATATTTGCTAGGGCAACTCCATGAGGGTTATTTACCCACGTTACGGGGTTACAAAGGGTTACAGGCTTATCCTAGCCGCACCAAAGACCCCGATACAGTGGATTTTTCAACGGGGTCGGTGGGCTTGGGGCCTGTTGCGCCCGCGTTTGCGGCTCTGTCGCATTATTACGCCCAAGCCCATTTTGGCGAGGTCACGTCGCGCCGCTTTATCGCCCTCATGGGGGACGCGGAGTTAGATGAAGGGACGATTTGGGAGGCGGTGTTAGAGGCATCATTAAGTAATCTAGGCAATTTATTATGGATTGTTGACCTCAATCGGCAAAGCCTTGACCGCGTGGTGCCAGGCATACGGGCGGGGCAATTACAACGGCTGTTTGAGGAAAGCGGCTGGCATGTGCTTGAGGCCAAATATGGCCGAAAATTACAAGCCATGTTCAATCGCCCTGGCGGTTATCTGCTGCGCCAACGGATTGACACAATGAGTAATGAAGCCTATCAAGCCATGATTCGCTTGCCTGGCGCAGAGTTGCGCCAACAATTGACGCGGGTTGACGGCAAATTTAACCCGTTATTGGCGGGCGTGGTGCAAGATATAACTGACGATTTATTGCCTAGTATTATCAGTGATTTAGGCGGCCATGACTTTGAGGAGTTATCTAGCGCGTTGGCGCAGGCCGATGCTGAACCCAATCGCCCCACCGTAATTTTTGCTTATACCATTAAGGGCTGGCGATTGCCTTTGGCGGGCGACCCGTTGAATCACTCCAAACGGCTCACCACCCAACAGATGACCGAGTTGCAACTCAGCCTAAATATACCGCAAGGTCAAGCATGGGCGGCTTTTGACCCCGCCTCCGCCGCAGGCCAACGCTGCCGTGACATGGCCGCAGAGCTTTATGGCACGCCCACGCCTGCCCCGCACCTGGTCAAGGCCGAGAGTGTGCCGCAAAATGTGTCAGTTTATGTCGAGGGGCAAAATAGCACCCAACAGGTTTTTGGGCGGTTATTGACCACTTTGGCGCGCGAGGCGGAATTATCTAAACGAATTGTAACGGTATCGCCTGACGTGTCCGTTTCCACCAATTTATCGGGCTGGATTTTGAAACATGGCGTGTTTTCGCTGCAAGAGGTGATTGATTATGATACGGTTTCTAACAAATTGATGAAATGGCGACATACTCCGAAAGGACAGCATATTGAGTTGGGCATTTCCGAGATGAATCTCTTTATGTTGCTGGGCATGTTTGGCCTCTCCGCCGAGTTGACGGGGCAACATTTGATTCCAATTGGTACGGTTTATGACCCCTTTATCTGTCGCGGCCTAGATGCGCTGATTTATGCGCTCTATTCAGGGGCGAAATTTATCTTTGCGGGTACGCCATCGGGTATTACGCTTTCTCCCGAAGGGGGCGCGCACCAATCCACCGTCACGCCTTCGCTAGGCATGGAGTTACCATATCTTAACAGTTATGAACCTTGCTTCGCCCTTGAAATGGAGTGGGTGATGTTGGAGGCCATTCGTCAATGTTGCGACCGTGAGCATGGCAACTCCACCTATCTGCGCCTCTCCACCAAATTGATTGAGCAACGCCTACTTGCGCCCACCTTACAACATCTCGGCATGAAGGAATTGCAGCGGCAAGTGTTGGCGGGTGGCTACCGTCTTTTGTTAGAAGGGGCATCCACCGACCAACCTATTGCCCAAATTATTACCACAGGGGTCATGATTCCCGAAGTCATTGAGGCCGCCACCGCGTTGCAACGTCAAGGGCTTAAGGTGAATGTTATCAATCTGACCAGCGCGCGGCGGGTATATGAAACATGGCGTAATCGTCAGCCATTAGATTGGCTCATTCCCGCAACGGAACGGCATGTGCCGATAGTGACGATTCATGACGGGGCTTCCCATGCCCTCGCGTGGGTGGGCAGCGTTTATGGCGCGCCCGTCATTCCTTTGGGCGTGGATAGTTTTGGGCAATCTGGCACGCGGGCTGAGTTGTATCATCATTACAAAATTGATGCGGAGGCGATTGCGGCGGCGGTGTTAGCTTTGCAATCATAAACAATACCCTCGTGACTCTGCGTTGAAACTCTCACGCCAGAGCGCAGAAGAGATAACCTTTGCAGATTATTATAAAAATGGCCGCTATCGTGATGATAGCAGCCATTTTATATTTATGATTATTTCTATTTTATTCCATTAACTTTCTAAAATTCCCACTAAAAATGAATTTTTTCCTGGCTGTACCGTAAGGTTTGAAAAATTCCCCAATTAAGGTAAACTCAAATCATGATAATTGCCCCATGTGGAGATTGAGTTATGGCTTACAATAAATTCACTTTACCCAAAGTACAAAAGCAATTTAATTTATAGTGACGAATATTACATTA
>JAIFLK010000266.1:0-2759 GCA_020049115.1 Chloroflexota bacterium
CCGCCATGGGTGGTGGTTTCCCAGCCTGGCCCGTCAAGGCGTTTGCGCGCATCAATCGCCACCACAATGGCATTGCTGCCAAAGGCTTTTGCGCCTTCGGTTATCACCTGTGGCCGCCGCACCGCCGCCGTATTGAGGCTCACTTTATCCGCGCCAGTGGAGATAATGGCGTGCATGTCCTCCACCGTGCTAATGCCGCCGCCGACGGTAAAGGGGATAAAAACGCTCTCAGCCACGCGCCGCGCCATCTCTAAAATGAGGCCGCGTTTTTCATGGGAAGCCGTAATATCCAGAAATACAAGTTCATCCGCGCCTTCGCGGTCATAAATTTGGGCTTGTTCAACGGGGTCGCCAGCATCACGTAAGTTAATGAAATTGATACCTTTGACCACCCGTCCATCTTTTACATCGAGACAGGGAATGACGCGTTTGGCTAACATGGTTGGGGAAGTTACTCCCAAAAATCAGAATCCGCGAAGGACGCGAAGAAAAACTAAGTTTTTAAACGCTTTTTTAGTTTTTCTTCGCGTCCTTCGCGGATTCTATGGTCTGATAAGCATGAGGTTATTTAGCTTGCACAAAGCCCTTATTTATCAAATAGTCCAAGATAAGATGGGCGTTGGCTTCAGGGGTATTATTGACGGTGTCGAGGGTTATTTCAGCATGTTGCGGAGCTTCATACGGGTCATCAATGCCCGTAAAGCCCTTGATTTTGCCCTGGCGCGCCATGGCATACATCCCCTTAAGGTCGCGGTCTTCACAAACTTGTAAGGGAGTATCCACGAACACCTCAATATAATTTTCTGAGCCGACTAAGTTACGGACATCGTTACGGGTGGCGCGGTAGGGGCTAACGCTAACAGCGGCGCAGATAGCCAGTCCACCGTGACGCACAATTTCGCTGGCGACGTAGCCAATGCGCCGAATGTTAATATCGCGGTCTTCTTTGCTAAAACCCAAGCCTTTGGAGAGGTGAGTTCGTACTACGTCACCATCAAGCATACTAGATTGGCGGCCATGTTGCAGCAATAAGGGGGTTAAAACGTTGGCGGTGGTTGATTTGCCTGAGCCACTTAGCCCCGTAAACCAGATACACACCCCTTGTTTGTGCAACGGGGGATGACTTTCGCTTAAAATTTCGGCGACTTGAACCATTCGGGCAATAAGCGGCCTTTATAAAGGTAGTCATCACGCACTTGAGTCCCTGAAATGGAGGCGGTTTTCACGCCCGCAGGCACTTTATCTTCTTCTTCATAGCGGTCTTCTTCGGGTAGATAAACCAACATTTTGAAAGGTAACATTTTCACGCCGAGTTCTTCGCTATATTGGGCAACCAATTCTTGGGCATCATACGGCCCATAGAACGGCTTGCCCGTAGAGTCATTGCCAGGGCCAGCATGGTCACGCCCCACAATGAAGTGGTTCGCGCCATGGTTGCGGCGGATGAGCGCGTGCCATAGGGCTTCGCGGGGGCCTGCCATTCGCATAGCCAATGGTAACAAGGAGAGGAACACGCGGTCTTGTTCGTAATAATTATCAGTGAGGGCTTTGTAGGTGCGAACGCGAGTGAAGTGGTCAACATCGCCAGGTTTGGTCATGCCCACGACGGGATGAAGTAATAATACGCCATCAACGCTGGCGGTGGCGAGTTTGGTCAATTCCTCATGGACGCGATGAATGGGGTTGCGAGTTTGGAAGGCGACCACATTTTCACGACCAAAGGCTTCCAAATGGCTGCGGACTTGCGCGGGGGTGTGGCGGAGTTGTTGGAAATCATAATGTTCAGGCAATTGAAAGACTTTAACTGGGCCTGAAATATTTAACTTGCCCCAGCGGTGCATTTCTGCTATCAAGGGATGGCGTAAATCTTGCGTGTTAAACACTTTTTGAGCAGTTTCAGGCAGATTCCATTCGTAAATTTCATCAATGGTCATCACGCCTAATAGCTCATTTGTTGAGCTACGTAACGCTATTTGTTTCCCTAATTCTATCCCAGGGGTATTCGGGTCTACGGGCAAAGTGACGGGAATGGGGAAAATATGCCCACTCGTCAAGCGCATTTCATCTAAAACACGTTGATAATCTGCTTGTCCCATGAACTTGTCTAGGGGCGAGAAAGCCCCCGTTGCCAATAACTCTAAATCACAGGCCGACCGTTCCGAGATTTGCAAGGAAGGGAGCTGAGTGGCTTGAGCTTTTAAGGCTTCGGCCTCTTCAACCGCCACGATTAAATTGACGAGTTTGCCACCGTAAGGCGCAATTAAATTTGTTTTATCTGACAATTCTTAATGCCTCCAATAGTTGATTGAATAGTAAACTGCTTATGGCAATAGTACCATGAAACGGCTGAATTGAGAATTTTACTATAGGTTATTCAGTGGGGCGATTTTTTCTGTAGGACTTACGCAAAAGCCAAGTCTACCCCCCTTTATCCCCGTATGGGGATATGTAGGAGAGGGCTGGGGTGAGGTGTTTGCGTAAGTCCGTTCCAAGATTTAAAACATCCCAAAATCACCCTCACCCCCGTCCCCTCTCCCAAAAGGCGAGGGGTGACATTTTACTCCTTCGCCCTTTGGGAGAGGGCTGGGGTGAGGGTGTCTGTTGATAACTCTATTTTTTATGGGACGGTTATTTTCTTGCAACGGCCTAAGTCCTATTTTAAAAAACTTAGGACTTACGCAAAAAGGCAAAATCCCCCCCTCAGTCCCCCCCAAAGGGAGGGAAGTTTCACTCCCTCGCCCTGTGGGAGAGGGTCGGGG
>JAIFLK010000266.1:2777-5753 GCA_020049115.1 Chloroflexota bacterium
AATCCCCCCCTCAGTCCCCCCCAAAGGGAGGGAAGTTTCACTCCCTCGCCCTGTGGGAGAGGGTCGGGGTGAGGGTTCTGCGTAAGTCCTAAAACTAAAAGAAAAATCCGCGTCAATCTGCGTGTAGCCGCGTCCTAATCCCTTAGCCCGAACTCAGGTGTAAATAATAGACATTATACCGATTAAAAAATGAGGTGTTATTTCGTAGGGGCAGGGCTTGTCCCTGCCCACAATGGGGGCAAACACAAGGCATTGCCCCTACAAAAACCCTAAATCGGTATAATGTCTAATATGGGGATTTAATTCAGGAGTCCGCAATTCTTTGCGGACAGCCCGCAAAGAATTGCGGACTCCTATCCATTCAAGTGTGATTGGTTGAGTCATCAGGTGACTTGAAGTCACCTGATGACATTAATTCACCCCTCAGCGATTATAAGGCTTCAAGCCTTATAATCGCTACGATAAATTACCCCTGCCCCTCCACCAACGCCACCTCCGCCGCCGTCAACCCATATAGCGCATACACCCGCCTAAAACTTGACCAATCATGGGATTTATTCTAGCATGCCCATGAACATTCACTCCATTGTTAGCGAAAGTCGGCTTCATGCCGTGCGTCTATACTGCGTACTGAATGAAAATGACACTTTTGGTGTAGGAGTCCGCAATCCTTTGCGGACAGCCGCAAATAATTGCGGACTCCTACTGGTCATCATAAAAGTGTAAGTCTCAAATGAAAGGCAGTATAGTTCATAGACCTAGCTCCAATGGGGTGATTTTTTTTGCCCATTTACCCTTTTAGGCTAGCATGTCATTATACCTATCACACCCTCAAAGGAGTCTTATGCAAACCATTACCCTCGAAGTTTCCGATGAGTTAGCCACCCAACTTATCCCCTTACGCCAAGAGTTGCCACAATTATTAGCCCGCTTAGTCGCCAATATCGTCGAGTCTCCACCGCAACAGGCGCGCCAAGCTAAAATTCATCGTGAAGCGATGGCCTGGCGCGCCCTGCCTCTCGCCACCCGCCAACAATATGCGGGGCAATTTGTGGCGGTTCATAACGGGCAAGTGATTGACTCTGACCTTGACCGTTTAGAGTTATATCGGCGCATCCAACAAAAATTAGGCCATGTCCCCGTTTTAATCACCCCCGCCCGCCAACCTTCACCGCGTGAATTTTCCCTCCATTCACCCCGTTTGAGCCACCCATGACCATACATCAAAAAAGTTATCACCCACCTATTCCCGCCCTCGAAGTTGAATTGGAATCACCCGATGAAACGTTGAGGGTTGGCCCCGTTATCGCCGTATTAGATACAGGAGCTGATATTAGCCTTGTTCCGTTAGCATTATTAGAAAAAATTAACGCACCTGAATTAGATGAAGTGCGTTTGCGGAGTCATTGGGGTGATTATCAGACTTTCACCACCTATCTAGTTACGATTCGTTTAGGCACAGAACGTTTAATCGGAATTGAGGTGGTAGGTGATAAACACAGTCAAAAGGAAGTTTTGTTAGGGCGTGATGTATTAAATAAACTCATTTTATTGATTGATGGTTTACACCAACAAACCGATATTTTAACCCGCCGTCCCCGAAGTAAAAGTTAAAGAAACCTAACCTTACCCCCGCAAGTACACGACCCAAAGGGTTCGTAGTTTGAACCCTTTGGGTCAATCGGCAACGTTTGGGGCAATCCATAACGTCACCTTACGACCCAAAGGGTTCGCCCTTTGAACCCTTTGGGTCAATCCTCTAGCCATAACGCGGCTATTTTCCCCTTATCATCCAACCGTTCATGCACTTGTTGTAATGTTTCGCTCCCCTCAAACCAATCTAAAACCGTTTGCCGTCGTAACAAAGTCGGTTGCTCTGAAAATAGCGTTTGATAAGACGAGTAAGGCCAATCACGAAAATCAGCCATTAAGCCATGCTTTTGCGGGTTACGGTGAATGTATATTACCAATTGGCGAAAATACGCCTCTGTGTTGACTTGAAGCCGCTTAAATGGGTGTTCAAATAATGAGCCTGTCCGTTGATACAGTTTATTAAATCGTTTGGTATGAGCATTAAACAGCGTACCAAATTGATGACTAGGCGTTAAAACTTCAGGCCGTTCTACCTCTTTGGGCGTTTGTTCTTCGGGCAATTTTATTCGCGCCAAAATATGAAAATGGTTGGGCAGCAGGCAATAAGCAAACGTTTCCGCCACAGGCTCAACATGATAGGCATACAGTTTCAAGAAATGATGAAAGTCTGCCTTGACATGAAACAGGTTTTCGCGGTTGTTACCGCGATTATAAATGTGATAGTATTGACCAAATTGTAAGGGAATAGGTTTAGTAGACATAATTTTTCGTATGATAGGGTTACGACCCTAAGGGTTCGCCTTTTGAACCCTTAGGGTCAATCGGCAACGTTTGGAGCAATAGCAACGCCACCTTACGACCCTAAAGGTTCGCCTTTGCTTTTTGAACCTTTAGGGTCATTCACTCCGCCTCGCCAGGTTACGACCCAAAGGGTTCAAACAACGAACCCTTCGGGTCAATCGGCAACCGTTGGGACAACCCCAAACGCCACCTTACGACCCTAAAGGTTCGCCTTTGCTTTTTGAACCTTTAGGGTCATTCACTCCGATTCAAAAGGTTACGACCCAAAGGGTTCAAACTACGAACCCTTTGGGTCAATCGGCAACGTTTGGAGCAACAGCAACGCCACCTTACGACCCTAAAGGTTCGCCTTTGCTTTTTGAACCTTTAGGGTCAACCCCGCCCCTCCACCAACGCCACCTCCGCCGCCGTCAACCCATATAGCTCATACACCAACCTATCAATCTCCCTTTCCAGGGCCGACGTGTCCGCCTTCGGATTGGCGCGCTTGGCCGCGAGGATTTGGTCAACCAATGTAATAAAAGGTTGTTGTTCCTTTTCGGAGATTCGGGGAACAGGCACTTTATCAAAAAATACTTTTCT
>JAIFLK010000076.1 GCA_020049115.1 Chloroflexota bacterium
GCGCGCAGGCTCTTGCGCCTGCACCTTAGAGCTAACGAGAAATAACCACATCCCCATGATGAATAAAAGAACTAACGTAATTTTGCTTATTTTGTTAGTCACGTGACAAACTCCTTTGTTTGATAATGGAGTCCAAATCTAAAGATTTTGACTTATGCAAAATCCCCCCCTCAGTCCCCCCCCAAAGGGAGGGAAGTTTTGCTCCCTCGCCCTGTGGGAGAGGGTCGGGGTGAGGGTTTGGCACAAATCTAAAGATTTGAACTTCTTCTAAGATTCACTAACCATGACTTAACGCCAACGTAAACTTAACCGTTGTCCCCACCCCCACCTCACTCTCCACCCAAATCCGCCCACCATGCTTAACCACCATTTCTTGGCAAATCATCAACCCTAAACCCGTCCCTTGTTCCTGCGCCGTGCCTAAAGTGGTCACATGATGCTCCAATTGAAACACTTTGTGACACATTTCCGCACTCATGCCCACCCCCGTATCCTGTACCGCCACCTCAACCCAACCCATCGGCTCACTTAAAATCGTCGCGCTTATCCCAATTTGGCCGTCAGCGGCGGTAAATTTTAAGGCATTAGAAATCAAATTACGGAGAATCATCTCCACCATATCCTTATCCGCATAAACCCTAAGTTCCAGCGCAACTTGATGTTCAAGTTTAATCCCTTTAACTAAAGCATTATCACTGAATAGTGACACATTCTGACTGATTAATTTCCCTAAATTAATTTCTTGCGGCTGATAAATCATACGCCCCTGTTGCAGCTGTGACCATGATAATAAATTCTCTAACAAACGGTACACGTTTTTAGATGATTGATAAATTTGTTGAGCCATGTGCTTAATCTGCTCCCGAGGAGCCGTATCAACCGCCAAGGCTAACAATTCGCTAAAGCCCAACAAAGGCAAAAAAGGGCTTTTCATATCATGCGCCATGATGGCAAAAAACTTATCCTTATCCGCATTAAGTTTCACCAACTCAGCTGACATAGCCTGTAATTCCCCATTTTTCTGTTGCAATTGATTAGCCTGTAATTGCAAATTCAAATGGGTCTTAACCCGCGCCAAAACCTCTTCATGTTGAAAGGGCTTGGTTAAATAATCCACTCCCCCCACCTGAAACCCCTTCACTTTATTAGCCACATCATTCAATGCCGTCATAAAAATCACCGGAATATGCGCCGTTTGCCTATCCGCCTTTAGCTGAATACACGTCTCAAAACCATCTATGCCTGGCATCATCACATCTAATAAAATCAAATTAGGTTGCGTTAACTTAGCCCGATGAAAACCACTTTCACCATTACGCGCTATGACAACCTTAAATTGCTGCTCGGCCAAATAATCATTGATAACGCTCAAATTACTACTATTATCATCAATAATTAAGATAAGTTGCTCATTTGGATTAACTTGTCTTACATCCATAAATCACTCCTCAAACACACTGCCATTATGTAATCGCCTAAATATCTTCATCTTTGGCTAACGGAAGCGTAAACCAAAATTCTGAACCCACACCTTCCTCACTCCTAACCCCCATCTTACCCCCATGTAACCGTACTAATTCTTTACTAATCGCTAACCCCAACCCCGTGCCACCATAGATACGCGTTTTAGACATATCAGCCTGTTTAAAAGGCTCAAAAATACCCACTTGTTTAGCCAAAGCAATCCCAATACCCGTATCAATTATTACCAAACAAATTTGATTATAAGGCAATTGAGGTGAAGGTACAGGTACACCATTCTCTAGTAAATTATCATCTATTCCAAATACTTTAATTTTTACCTCACCCTGGTGCGTAAATTTAATCGCATTCCCCACTAAATTAAACAAAATCTGTCGCAGCCGAATATGGTCAGCATAAACCAGGGGCAAGTTTGGCCTAATATCCGTATATAATTCAATCGGTTTACCCACCAATAGCGATGCCATGGCCTGAAAGTTTTCATTTATAACGGACTCGACATCCAGTGGCTCAGGCACAATTTCCATCATGCCCGCTTCAATTTTAGAAATATCTAACATATCGTTAATAATGGTAAGCAAATGCTGACCACTATTATAAATCAAGCGCACATCATTCGTCACTTCAGGTGACAACTCACCCTCCAGCCCTTCGAGCAAAATATCCGAAAACCCTAAAATAGCATTCAAGGGCGTGCGTAATTCATGGCTCATATTCGTCAAAAATTCTGATTTGAGTCGGTCTAATTCTTGCAGCTTAATAATTGTTTCTTCTCGTTCCATCAATAACTGATTAATGGCTTGAGTTCGTTCTTGCACCCGTTCCTCTAAATTTTCAATTAAATCCTGTAAACGGGCGGTCATAATGTTAAAAGACTCGGCTAAAAGGCCAATCTCATCACTCGACCTAATTTCGGCCCGCACCATAATATTACCCGCCGTAATAGTTGTAGCCACCGCCTTGAGTGAATTTATCGGGCGAGTAATATTTCGTTGCAAAACAAAGGCAATCATAAAACCTAAAATCACCGCCGCCAACCCCACAAAGGCGGTTTGCTGGCGTGAGGTATTAAGCAAATTATTACCTGATGTTAAATCATTTTGCAGGGCATTTTGTTGGTCAGTCACAATTTCATTTAACAAAGCCAACATTTGGTTAGCCAATGGTTCAGCTTCATGATTAAATAAGTATAAATCTTCCCGCCAATGCTCTGTCTCCAAAAGGTCAAAAATTTGGGGAGTAAAGGCTAGAAATTTCGCTCGATTATCGGCAATTTTAGTTAAAATGAGTTGTTGCTCAGGCGTTAAACTATTTTTTTTGCTGAGTAAACGCTCCCATGAAAACTCATTCAGCGTTAAGTTACCTTCATATTCACTTCTAAAAACCCGATTACGTGTCGTTACATAGCCCCGTAACCCCGCAAACATCGAGGCAAAACTGATTTGAAATTCAGTCATATCAATCGTTTGCGCCACCACATCTTCCGAAGCCGCGTAGCGTCCTTGAGTTTCAATGAACATCCGCGTATCCATCAAAATAGTCCCTGCTAACAACGTATCATCGGTGGCTAACAAGCGATAGGCTGGCTCACGGTCTAACTGGTCAGCCCGCAATTCAAATAATTTTTCAGGCAACGTTGACCATTGAGCAAAAATCGTTTGCAATTGTTTTAAGCGGTCGCTATTTGCAGGGCTAAAATCAACCGATAACTTATCTAATGTCGCCAAATCCGCCTCAAATGATTTGAGGGTTTCATCATAATTTTGACGTAAATTACTATCACCTAACGCCAAATAGCTGCCAACATTTCGTAATGTGGCAAGCAAATCAATTTGCGCGTGCGCCGAGGCTAAAGCAGTTGGCACACTCACTTCGGTGGTACGTTGAATACTATTGGTCGCGGGCAAGCTCCCCAAAAAGTTCAACCCACTCACAGCTAAAATTAAAATAACTAAGATACCAAACCCCAGACTGAGTTTGCCACCAATCGTAAAATTATTAAACCAAGATAACAATTTCATAATATCGTTTAATACCTTCTTGTTTACTTTAATGGAGTAGACTACAGGACTGTTCATTTAGTTTTATTAAATTTAGGGACTTAAGGGAATAGTGAAATAAAATTCAGCCCCCAGACCTAATTCACTCTTAACCCCAATTTTTCCCCCATGTAATTCAACCAACTCCTTACAAATAGATAAACCCAAACCCGTACCACTATGCCCCCGTCCATCTGACATATCGACCTGTTGAAACTTACCAAAAATAAACTCCTGCTTATCCAAAGAAATACCAATGCCCGTATCCACCACCCGAAAACGAGCATGAGCTTCATCAGCCCAATCAACCTTAAGACTAATTTGCCCCATTTCGGTAAATTTAACTGCATTACTCAGCAAATTAAGCAAAATTTGTTTTAAGCGAGTGCGGTCAGCATAAACAGGTGGAAAATGAGCAGGTATGTGCGCGCTGATTTCGAGTCCTTTAATTTTAACTAAACCCGCCGCCACCGTAATAATCTCATCTATCAACGGCGCAACCTCTACCATTTCACACATAATGTGCGTTTGCCCCGACTCCACCTGCGTTAAATCCAAAATATCATTGATTAAATTGAGTAAATGTTGCCCATTATCGTAAATCAACTTAACATCATTTTGCGCTTGAGCAGGTAATTCACCACTCAACCCTAACATCAATAACTCGGTAAACCCTAACACGGCATTTAAGGGAGTGCGTAATTCATGGCTCATCAACGTAATAAATTGAGATTTAGCGCGGTCTACCGCCCGCAATTTAATAATGGTGGCCTCTCGTTCTTGCACTAACTCAGCATTATCTGCCGCAATCTTTTCAAGCTGCTGCGTGCGTTCAGCCACCTTTTCCTCTAAACCCGCATATAATTGTTGCAATTCCGTGGCCATCTGATTAAAAGAAATCGCCACTCGCCCAATTTCATCCTCATGCACCACCACCACCCGATAGGCCAAATCTTGCTGCTTAAAATGCTCTGCACCCTGTTGGAGTTGGCTCAAAGGCAAAAAAACCAGCCTTTGAATTAAACGACTACCCGTAATAATCACCGCCACACTCAGCAACAACATGCCTCCCCCTAATAAAAAGGCCGCCCGCCAAGTGACCGCAAAGGCTTCGGCTTGGCTTAACTCTGTGATGATAACCCAATTCGTTTTAGGAATAGCCACTGTCGTCCCAACCACATGCAAATATTCAAAATTAGTATAAAAGCCATGCCATTTATTATCAGGGGCTTGTAATAACGCGGTCAATTCAGGACGCTCTTTAATCGTGGTTAAATTCAACACCACTTTGGGGTTATGATGCGCCACAATCAACCCGTCACGATTCACAATATAAGCCTGCCCCGTCTGCCCAAATTGAATCTCCGACACCACCTTCCACAACACATCCATCCGCAAGCGCGCCGCCACCACCCCCCCATCACGCGTTGACCTGGAGATAATAATGTAAGGCGTATCCTGCGCCGAAATTTGTAATGGACTGTTATAAAACTCCCCCGCTAAGGCTTGTCTAAACCAAAGTGATTGCGGCACAGTATAAAAATTATTCAGCACGGCTTCCTCTTGAGCCGCATTAGCAATAATAGTCCCATTTGCTCTGAAGCGCGCCAACTCTATCGCCGCCGAATTTTGTTGTAATAAATCCGTCATAATTTCAGGATGTACTTCTAAATAAGCCACATCCAAGAAACTTAAGGTATTTAAAGTTTGGGCAAATTTATCTAAAAAATCAGTCACATGTTGGGCCGCGCTCGCCGAGGCTTCTTGTTGCCGCCCTTGCCAAGCGGTTTGCTCGGTCAAAAAGATAAAATAAAAAACGCCTGTACCAATTAAAAAATCGGTGAAAAAGACTCCCATGACAAAGAGCAACAAAAAGCGATGCCATAGGCTTTGACGTTGTTGTAATTTATGGATAATGTTCATAAGATTAGCGGTCTATATGCCGCGTGAGGTAACAAATTGGAGTGCCATCTGTAAATAATTCGGAGAGATGGAGTCCAAAGCCGTAGGCTTTGAGCAGTGGGACAAAGCCTACGGCTTTGGACTCCATCACCATCATCTGAAAATTTACAAGTGGAAAAAGTTTAATTTATCCCCTCACACCGTATATTACTGCGCGGCGGAAAGAGTATCTAAATATTGTTGCCAAATCTCAGCCCGCAGTTTCAAAACAGCAACATTCCTCGGTAAAAGCAATAACTCAACATTGTATAACTTTTGCGTATCAGGAAACAATACCGGGTCATTCAATAATTCAGGGTCAACAAAAGGACGCGCCGCCTCATTCGCGGTAGCGTAGCCATTGCCATTCACCAACTGAGCATTAATTTCAGGTCGCATGAGAAAATCCAGCAACAACTCCGCCGCATATTGATGTGGACTATTGGCCTGAATCACCAAATTATCGCCCCACAACAACGTTCCCTCTTGCGGAATCACAAATTTTATCTCTTTACTCAGCGTCCGCCCCTCAATAATATCCGCCGACCAACCTACCGCCAGCACAATCTCCCCACTCGCTAACTGTTTAGCCGACGTAGCCTCAGCAGCATTAATGATGACACTATTTTGCTTAATTTTTAGCAACAAATCACCTGCCACTTGCGTTTCAGTCAAACTTTCACTGTTTATCGAATAACCCACTGCTTTCAAAGCAATGCCAATCCCTGAAGCAGGAATATCCCAAATGCCAACCTTACCTTTATATTTCGGGTCAGCCAAAATAGCCCAGCTAGTCGGCTCAGGAATTAAATCACTCCGATAAACCAATCCCGTAATACCCCAATGATATGGCACAGTATATTTATTCTCAGGGTCATGGGCTAAATTACGGAAATTAGCCGAAATGTTTTTGTAATTTGGAACATTCCGATAATCAATTTCAGCCAACGCCCCCTCAGCAATCAATTGCGCCACATAACGATAATCCACCACCATCACATCCACCACCTTACCCGCATGCACCGCTGCCACCACTTCATCCTCAGAGCCGTATGTTTCATATTTGATGCCCACGCCATATTCAGCCTTAAAATCGGCCATCACTTTATCAGGCAAATAACCAGGCCAGGCATAAAAAGTCAGTTCCTGTGGCAAAGACGGCGTGGGCGTAGCGGGCGGTGGGGTGGCGACTGCCGATTGACAAGCCACTAAACTCATTATACCGACAAACATAAAACCAATGAGCATGAATTTTGTAACTAAAACTAATATTCGAGTTTGCATGGGAAATCTCCTTTATAGGACTTACGCAAAAAGGCAAAATCCCCCCCTCAGCCCCCCCAAAGGGAGGGAAGTTTTACTCCCTCGCCCTGCGGGAGAGGGTCGGGGTGAGGGTTCTGCGTAAGTCCTCCTTTATATAGATGTCTAAATGATTCGTGGACGTTGGAGTCGCAACACTTGCTTTGCGCCCTAGCCGTTAGGCAAAGCTAATACGCCGTTCATTTTAATTACGCCTGAGTTCCCCGCGGCACCGTAAATTTAACCATTGTCCCCTGGCCAAATTCACTCTCCACCCAAATATGGCCGCCATGCACCTCAACCATTTCCTGACAAATTAACAACCCTAACCCTGTTCCCGCCTCTTTAGCCGTTCCCATCGTGCTAGGGTTTACCTCTATCTTAAATAATTTAGTTAAATTTTCGGGTTTAATCCCCACCCCCGTATCAGCAATAGCAATTTCCACCCACTCGTTTTGCTGTTTTGCTAATAACGTCACCGTACCATTGGCTTTTGTAAATTTAATGGCATTATTCGTCAAATTACGGATAATTGTCGCCAACATATTTTTATCAGCCTGAACGAATAAGGTCGCGGGAACATCATTACATAAAGTAATTTTCTTAACTTCCGCCACCCCCTTCAACAATTCGATTACCTGAGAACCAATCTCATACAGCTTAAGCTCTTCAGGTACACACTCCATCCGCCCCATTTGGAAACGCGCCCAGGTGAGCAAGTTTTCTAACAACTCCAACACTTGTTTAGCAGAACGATAAATACTCTGACTCATCCGCTTAACATCAGCAGGTTTGAGCGATTCCACCATCTCCATGAGCATTTCAGCATTACCTAACAATGGCATAAAGGGGCTTTTCAAATCATGCGCCACAATAGAGAAAAATTTATCTTTATCCAGATTAAGTTTGGCTAACTCTTGATTCGTTTGTTCAGTTAAGCTAAATAACTGAGCGTTATGAATCGCAATCGCAATTTTATGCGCCAAAGTCTGTAAGGTAATGCCATCTTCAAAGGTAAAATTCTCTACTTTATCACTTAAAATTTCCAACACGCCCATAAATTGCGCCCCAAATTGTAACGGCAAGGCCAACACTGAGCGCGCCTCAGCCACAAAATCGAATTTGATATAATTACTAACAGTTTCGAGGTCATCTAGTAAATAAAATCGTCGGGTAAGATAAACTTGCCCCGCCGCATGAGTAACCATATTTAAGGACATGGCCTGATTTTGCTTGAAATACGTCCCATCGGCTCTAAAACCCACTTGTAAAATAGCTTCATCAGGTGAAATTTTGTGGCTGCCTTGAATTAAATTTGCCCCCAGCGAGCGACGAATATTAGCCAGAGTTTCATTATCCACCAACAACCATACCCCGACAAAATAGTAATCAAAGCGACTCTGAATGAGATTAACCGATTTCTCTAACAATTCATCTAAGTCTAAAGTGGAGGTAATTTGAATCGCCAAACGGTTATTAGCCTCCAACTGACGAGCTAATTTAGATAACGTTTTATTAGCCGTTCTTAAACCATCTTCCATTTGTTGGCGTTGCTGAATCTCATGTTCTAACTCCTGATTCCGTAAATCCAACTCCGTTACAATACTTTGTAATCTCAGCCGTTGTTGATAAAGTTCCAAAAAAATCTGGACTTTACTGAGTAAAATTTCAGGAATAAAAGGCTTAGGTAAAAAATCCACCGCCCCCGATTCATAGCCACGCCGATAATGAAACTCATCCGCATAAATCGCACTAATAAAAATAACGGGAATATGCTTGGTCAATGGATTGCCCCGTAATAATTCCACCAATTCATAGCCATCCATCTCAGGCATCTGCACATCCACAATCGCCAAAGCAAAATCATGCAGCAAAGTAAAACCAAGGGCCTCATTACCCGACTTCGCCTGAATAATTTCAATATTTAACTTTGTAAGTAATTTTTCCAAAGCAAAAAGGTTTTGCGGTTGGTCATCTACAATCAATATTTTAGTCATTTTTATTATTTGACTTTGCTGCAAAATGGATACTTTGGAGTGCAAACCTTCAGATTTGCCGCACCAAAGATGAGCAAACCTGAAAGTTTGCACTCCTTTTTGCAATAGAGTTAGCTGCTTTTAAGCGGAAAAAGTTGATTTAAAAATAGCGCAATTTCAGCTAATGTTCCCACTCTATCAACCACTTTTGCCTGAATCGCCGTCAAGGGCATGATTTTCGCCACCGCCGTACTGGGTTGTTGTACCAAAGTAAAACCGCCATGATGTTTAATTTTTCTTAAGCCTGCCGTCCCATCATGGTTCGCCCCCGTCAACAGAATCCCAATCAAATGGGTTTGATAAACCTCCGCGGCCGTTTCAAACAACACATCAATGGCGGGACGACAATAATTCACTTTTGCATCAATAGATAAAGATAAGGTGTGATTAGGCTCAATTAACAAATGGTAATCTGCGGGAGCTAAATAAACCGTTCCTGCTTGAATGGCTTCCCCAGAAACCGCCTCCTTCACCGCCAGAACACAATGTTCATTCAGAAATGTCGTCAAATATTCCTCGGCGGTGGCTTGCCGATGCTGCACAATGAAGATAGGTAGCGTAAAGTTACGCTGTAAAGGCGCAAGCAATTGCCGTAAGGCTTCCAGCCCGCCCATTGATGTGCCAATCACTACAGCTTCATAATTCATCATTGCCCCGTATTAAAAATTGAGCCATTAGGTTTTTGATATTTACATTGATAAATGCGCTCTGATTCGACAAAGGGATTAAACTCATGCTCCACCTCCGAAAAACGGAGCGTTTCCTTTGTACCTAAACATAAAAAACCATTATAACACAAACTATCTCGAAAGAGCGTCAGGGCGCGATTTTGTAACGTTTGATTGAAATAAATCAACACATTACGGCAAAAAATCAGGTGCATTTCCCCAAATGAGCCATCGGTAGCTAAATTATGATTCGCAAATGTAATATTTTGTTGCAAAGACTCGTTCATAATCACCGAGTCGTAATGAGCATGGTAATAATCAGCCAACGAACTTTTGCCACCTGCTTGCTGATACGATTGGCTATATTCTTTCATGCGTTTCAATGGGTAAATTCTGGTCTTGGCTTTTTGTAAGGCCACGTCATTAAAATCTGTCGCATAAATCCGCACGCGGTCACTTAGCCCTTCTTCCTGTAATAAAATGGCTAAAGAGTAAACCTCCTCACCCGTCGCGCAACCCGCATGCCACACATTAATAAAGGGATATGTTCGTAATAAAGGTATTACCTTTTCTCGAATCGCCAAATAAACCCAGGCATCCCGAAACATTTCCGTTACGGTCACCGAAATATCAAATAACAGGGCCTGGCACGCGGCCTCATTATATAAAATTTCAGGAATCAACGCAGAAATACTGGTATGCGGGGTTTTAGCCAGATGGTATTGTAACCGCCGCTTAATGGAGGCTTGGCTATAATGGCGAAAATCATAGCCATACCGTTGATACAACGCCTCTAACAGCAGATTTAATTCAATTTGTTCTATTTCTATTTGTTGCAAAATTTATTAACCCTCTATTTATTAGACATTATACCGATTTAATGATTTTCGTAGGGGCAGGGCTTGTCCCTGCCCACAATGGGGGCAAGCACAAGGCATTCCCCTACAAAAGGCAAGCACAAGGCATTCCCCTACAAAATGTCAACGATTTTTTAATCGGTATAAACTCTATTGATACTACTGCATTGTTCATTTAATTTCTAGCATATCCGAACAGACAAGAATGTCTGTTCTACCGTTGGTAGGTCGGACATTCTTGTCTGACCATGTACCAAAAACTAAATGAACAGTCCACTACTCAGGCAGAATCCGCGAAGAAACGCTAAGTTTTTATTTTTTCTTTCGATTTCTTCGCGTCTCTTAGCGGATTTTAGCCTTAATGTTTATTGATACAACCACACCCGTAACATGGAAAATAAACGGTCAGTATCAATCGGTTTAGACATGTAATCATTCGCCCCCGCCGCCAAACATTTTTCGCGGTCACCCTTCATGGCTTTCGCGGTTAAGGCCAAAATAGGTAAACTCTTGAACTGTGGCTGTTGGCGAATTAGACGAATCGCTTCAAACCCATCCATAATGGGCATCATCACATCCATTAGCACCACATCTACCGCTATCTTCTGCCCTAACATCTCTAACGCTCGTTGACCATTATTGGCAATTTCCACGACCATGCCCTTTTCGCTTAATACTTTAGACAAGGCAAAAGAGTTACGCATATCATCATCCACAATCAACACTCGCTTACCTACAAGCAAATCTTCCTTAATATATAACTGCTTAATCGTGGCCTGTTTTTCTGGTGGCATGTTTGCCACCACTCGATGCAAAAAGAGAGCCGTTTCATCCAGCAACCGTTCAGGAGATTTCACCCCTTTAACAATCACGCTATCGGTATATTGCATTAAAATTCGGTTTTCGTCCTCACTTAACGCCTTACCTGTATAGACAATAACAGGACATTTCGGAATGGTCACATCATGATTCAACTCATTCAACAACTCAAATCCCGTCATATCAGGTAATTTTAAGTCCAAAATCATGCAATCAAACGGCTCTTGATGGAGTAAAGCCAACGCCGCCTGCCCACTACTCGCCTCTTGAATCTTGACATCACTGCCACCCAACAATTTCTTAAGGCTTTGCCGCAAATTAGACTCATCTTCCACTAACAGTAAATTTTTAATTTCTCGCGTGGTAAATTGGTTTATTTTTTGCAATACCTGCTCTAAATCATCGGGCAGCACGGGCTTGGTTAAATACCCCATGGCCCCTTTCTTATAAGCCTCCACTGTTTCGTCATCTACCGACATAATATGGACGGGAATATGACGGGTATCAGGGTTATTTTTCAGCCACTCCAACACCTGCCAGCCACTCATGTCAGGCAGCCGCAAATCCAAAATAATCGCCAGGGGCGGATACTGTTTGACTAATTGTAATCCCGTTTGACCATCTAAAGCAATCAACGACCTAAAACCCCGCTTATGAGAAATGTCGTAAACAATTTTAGCAAAATGAGGGTCATCCTCAATAATAAGTAGAACTTTGTCACTCGGCTGTAATAACTCGCGGTCATCAGGCAAGGAATTACGAGTTAGGAATGAGGAGTTAGGAGTGGTTCTTAACTCTTCATCCCTAACTCGTAATTCCTTACTCCTAACTCCTAACTCATCACTCTCTTTATTAGGCAAATATAACGTAAATGTACTGCCCTCGCCTGGCGTGCTGACCAAATTAATCTGCCCACCCAACTTGAGAGCCAACTCCCGCGCAATGGACAACCCCAAGCCCGTGCCACCATATTGCCGACTCGTACTCCCATCGGCCTGCTGAAATGCCTCAAATATAACTTTTTGTTTCTCCAACGGAATCCCAATCCCCGTATCGGTCACACTAAAAGCAATCGCCTGCGCCACCTGCAAACCACTCCGCGACAAATTAACGCTGGCTTCAGGCCGATGAATTTGGAATGTCACCCCGCCATGTTGGGTAAACTTAAAGGCATTAGCTAACAAATTCTTAATTATTTGCGCCACCCGTTGCTTGTCAGTTTCAATCGCGCTGGGCAAATCCTCCGCCGTTATAATATTAAATGCCAGCCCCTTATCCTGCGCCAGGTGATTGAACTGCGCTTGAATCGTCATCACCAATTCAGCGAAAGGCATCGGCGCAAGATGAAACTCCATTTTACCCGCTTCCACCTTCGATAAATCCAAAATATCATTAATGAGATTTAATAAATCCTGCCCCGAATTGAAAATAATCTTGGCCGACTCAATTTGGTCTTGAGATAAATTCCCTTCTTCATTTTGGCTTAACATCCGCGCCAAAATCAACAAACTATTCAACGGCGTGCGTAATTCATGCGACATATTCGCCAAAAATTCCGATTTATATTGACTCGCCAACGTCAATTCAGCTGCCTGCTGCTCTAGTTCCGTTTGCGCCACCTTCAAATTCTGATTCTGTTCATCTAAAACCGTTTGCTTCTCATTCAAAACCGTACTATTATGCTCTAAAATCGCCGCTTGCTCCTCCAATTCCACATTCACCCGTTCCAACTCCGTCTGTTTAGTCCGCAATTGCCCCTCCGACTCCCGTAAGGTTTGCGCCTGCACCTCCAACTCCTCATTAGTCGCCCGTAATTCTTCCTCTTGCACCCGCAACTGCTCCGCCTGCTTTTGCGTCTCGGCCAATAATTGCGCCATTTTAAGATGCGCCTGCCCCGTATAAAACGCAATGCCAATACTATCCATGGCTTGCTCTATAAACAATCGTTGCGTTTCCGTAAAAGGCATTAACATGCCCAACTCCACCAAGCCTATCAGATGCCCATCATACAGAAAAGGCGAAGCCAACAACTGTCGCGGCGAAACTTCACCCAAACTAGAATTAACCACCATATAATCATCTGGCACTTGCGTCAACAAAATAGGCTGCATCTCTAACGCCGCCTGCCCCACCAACCCCTCCCCCAATTGAAACTGATTAGCCACCTGCTTACGTGACGTATAAGCATAACTCGCTACTAATCGTAATGTCATATCCTCTAAAATAAAGAGCGTCCCCACCTGCGCCCCCACATATTTACACAAGTAATCAATTGTATTTTTAGCTAAGGTTTGTAAATCATGTAAGCCACTCAACCGCGTCGCCAACTTCTCACGCCCCGTAGCTAACCAAATCTGACGCTCATTATCAGTCGTTACTTTTGCCAAACCCGTCGTCATTTGATTAAACGCCTCGCCCAACAACCCCACTTCATCCTCACTTAAAACCTCAATTCGTTGCGATAAATCCCCTTTAGCCACACTTTGCGCCACATCAACCAACCGAGCTAAAGGTTGCGTTATCATCCTACTGACCATTGACCCCAAAATTATCCCAATGAGAACCGCTAAAGTTGCCATGCCTATCATCACCGCACGGGCCAAATTCACATCTTGAGTTGAAAGGTCTCTCGCCACCGCCAATTGACTTTCGGTGGCCGTGACCACAGTATCAATATACTGTAATGCTTCTTCAAAAGCAGGCTCGGCTTCACCATCAACCAATTGCATCGCCCGTTCATTACTATTAAATACAGCTAAAGCGGCCACTTTTTGATGAGTCGCTTTCCATTGATTAAAACTAATCGTAAAATTACCTATCTCATTATCATAACGTCCCTTAAGCAAAGCCGCTAATTTAAGCCGCACTTGACTAAGTTCCTCTAAAACATTATCAATTTCACTTTTAATTTGCACATCCTGTTGACCCGCCAAAATTAAATTCTTCTCCTGCCAACGAATAGACTCAAACTGTTTCCGCACCTGGGCTAATAAAAATAGTTTTTGGATGACCTCGCGATAATTATCAAAACTTGCTCCCTTTTCAGCCACCAATAAATCTTGATTTAACAATATGTCAAGATTATCCAGGTCCAACTCAACCTGTTGCGCCAATGTATTTTCATCGCCCAAATTCAAGCGCGCCGCTTCTTCATTAGAGTTCTCATGCTGTAGCACCAGAACCTGTTGATTAATCGCCATGACTCGTTGAAACGCCTGTTCAAATTGAAATAAATTGGTTTTTTCCTCCTCAACTGTCGCCAATTCTTTTAACTTCGCCACATGTTCATTAATTTCAGCCGCCGCCGCCGTCAGCATCTCCACCACCTTATCCTGCTCCGCCACCGTATTCGCCAGAATAATATCTTGTTCCGCAATATTAATACTCAGCAAATCTTGCCTAATATGGGTTGATAAAATTATCTTTTGCGCCAACACATCAATTAAATTATCCAACCGATTATTCAATTGCGTAATGTAATACAAACCCACACTGGCAATTAAAATCATCAGCACAAAAGTCACCATGAGCGTATTTCTTATTTTTGTCCCCACTCGCCAATTTCTTAAACCGTTCATCACTGCCTCCAAAATATCTAAAACTGCCATAGATACTGTGTTACCATGAACAGACAGGAATGTCTATTAGAGTTTATACCGATTAAAAAATCGTTGGTCTTTGGTAGGGGCAATGCCTTGTGCTTGCCCCCATTGCGGGCAGGGACAAGCCCTGCCCCTACCAAAATCATTAAATTGGTATAAACCGTAAGTCAGACATTCCTGTCTGACTTTTTGGGGCTTTAAAGGACTTACGCAAACACCTCCCCCCGATGTCGGGGGAATTAAGGGGAGTAGGCAAGGACTTTGCGTAAGTCCCATGCTAATCAGAAACATCCAGCCGCACCGTAAAACGCACCGTCGTCCCCTTACCCAACTCACTCTCCACCCAAATCCGCCCACCACTTTTAATGACCATCTCCTGACAAATAATTAAACCCAACCCTGTCCCCGTCTCTTTCCCTGTCCCTACCGTCGTTACCTGTTGGTCAATCTTGAACAATTTCTGCTTCACTTCTGGTGGCATCCCCACGCCCGTATCGGCAATGGACACCTCAATATAATTAGGAATTAGGAATTGGGAATTAGGAGTCGGTAATTCGTAATTCCTAATTCCTAATTCACGGCTTGCCGAAATCCTCACTTGCCCCCCCTGGGGCGTAAATTTCAAGGCATTATTGATTAAATTCCGAATCACCGTATCTAACATATTTTCATCCGCATACACCCAAGTCCCTACATTCACATCATTACGTAACTCTATCCGCTTAATGACCGCATTGCCCGACAATAACTCCACGCTTTTCGCCGCAATCTCAAATATATCCACTTGTTTCGGTTGATACTCCATGCGCCCCATTTGCAAGCGCGCCCATTGCAACAAATTTTCTAACAAACCAAAGGTATTTCTCGCCGTCCGTTGGATAGAAGCCCCAATTTCTTTCACCTCGGCGGGCGGCAAAATATCCCCCATTTCCGTCAACAACTCGGCATTACCCAACAACGGCATAAACGGCCCTTTTAAGTCATGCGCCACAATGGAGAAAAATTTATCCTTGTCCGCATTAGCCCGCGCCAAATCCTGATTGGCTTGCTGGAGCGCGGCCTCCGCCCGTTTACGTTCAATTAATTCTTGTTGGGCAAATTGATATAACCGAATATTTTCAATCGCCGCCGCCGCCTGGGTGGTTAAAGCCATGAGCAGATCCACATCATGGGAGGTAAAAACGCGTTGCCCCATTTGATTTAGGGCCGTAATTGTCCCAATAACCATGCCTTTCGTTACAAATGGCACCACAATCAACGCCCCAATGCCCACATTAAGCCGCGCCATACGGGTCGCCTCTGGCTCAATCCCATCATACGCATCCACCGATAAAACGGGTTGTTTTGTGGTAAACACCATCCCACTAATTCCCCGTTGCAATTCCTCGTAATCCAATTTAGCCGCCTGCTCCTGAATCCCCCCATATTCCACCCTAACCACCACCTGTCGTTGTTCATGATCTACCAAATAGAGAATCATGGAATCAGCCTGAACTAACCCATTAAAGTGGCTAATTAAATTATGACAAATATCATCTAACTCCATTGACCCTAAAATGGCTTGAGCCGCTTGAAATAAACTATTTGACTCCTGCAATGTTTGGCGTAACTGATTCGTCATCTCATTAAATCGGGTCGCTAACGTGCCTATCTCATCCCCCGACTCGACCACCGCCAGAGCCTTCAAATCACCCTGAGAAATTTGCTCCACCGTCTGCGTGAGCCGTTGCACTGGGCCAGCAATCATCTCTCTAAAGATTAAGCCAAACATCAGGGCTATCATTAAAGCAATAAGACCACCCACCAACATTTGTAGCTGCACATTTACTAAACTCTGGCGGGCCGCACTCAATTCGCCTTGTAATTGACGCTGCTGATTAAGCGTAATTTCATCCAACAAAGCCAACATTTGATTGGCATGTGGCACTAACTCAGTACGGAAAAGATATAAATCTTCCGAAGCCCGATTGCCCTCCACCACGGCAAAAATTTCAAAGGGCAACTCTAACACTTTTTGACGGTCAGAGGTAATGGTATCTAAGCTGGTTTGCTGTTCTAGGGTCAGCAAATCACGTTTATTTTGCAAATTATCCCAAGCTGCGGCATTAAACGTAAGATTAGGGGTAAAATTGAGCTTAAAACTCGGCTCACCCGAAGCCGCATAAGCATAAATATTAGTAATAATAGCATCAAAAGAAAACCGAAAATCAACCAAGTCTTGCAATAACTCTAAGTTAGCCTGAGTGGGTTCTCGCTTTCGTTGCAATTCAATCATGGTGCTGACTTCACTAGAAATAGCTAGGGCTAAAGGGCGCACCTCTAACCGCGCCAAACGTAAGGCGCGCTGGTTTTCTCGCGGGTTATCGTGCAACGCAAAAAGTTTTTCTGGCAACCCCTGCCAACTATCAAAAGAAGCAATAAACTGCTCCAAACTACGTTGGCTCGCTGTATCGGTCCAACTGGCGGAAAGTCTTTTCAATTCAGCCAAATTATCCCGAAAGGCTTGTTCCGTTTGCTGATAATCAGCTAGGCTTTGAGAATCACCTAGTATCAAATAATTACGGATATAGGCTTGCATTTTCAATAAATTAGCTTGGGCGCGGGCCGACGTTAAGGCAGCAGGCGCGCGTAGCTGTTCCGTTGAATTGATTTTTGCCGTGGCTTGTTGGTTACCCAAAATATTTAAAGCCGACACCAACAACATTAAAGCCACCAACAGCCCAAACCCCACATTCAATTTATTGCCAATATTTAAGTTTTGGAAAAATTTCAATCGTTTCAAACGATAGTTTAAATAAGTCATACGCTATTTTTCCGTAATACACCTAGCCAAATTTAGATATATAGGATTTACGCAAAAGCCAAGTCTACCCCCCTTAATCCCCCCGACATCGGGGGGAGACTTTACTCCCTCGCCCTTTGGGAGAGGGGCGGGGGTGAGGGAGACTTTACTCCCTCGCCCTTTGGGAGAGGGGCGGGGGTGAGGGTGATTTAGTAGTTGCACTCAAATCTTGATATACTGAGTATAGGTGTTCGCAAAGCAAGCGTTGCGACTCTGCTGCCCATGACTCATTGAGGACATCTATATCTGCGTCGTAATTTTTAAAACCCTAAAGAGGCACGATAACTTTCTTTTTGCTGCTCGCGGCCCAAACTATTGGTCAACTCTTCAAAGTCACCCACGGTGCTTTTCAACGCCTCTTCAGGGGTTAAGCCCTTGCTGACCGCCGCAAATAGGTTCGTATCTAAAACCGACCAATAACCAAAAGTGCCAGGAATCCGCAAATAAGGCAATTGAAGCGGATTGTTAAAATTATCAAAATAAGCCCCCGTATAATCCTTAATGTCAGCCTCATCCCACCCCGCCGCCAAATAAGTTTCTAATTGAGCCGTTCCCTGTGGCGGCAGATAATGACTAAAACGGCCAGGGTCAACCCCATCCCAACCACGAGCCGCATAAACCAACGATTTCTCTTTCGTCGCCATGAGAGCCAACAGGTAATAAGTCGCTTCGGGCGCATCTGAGAATTTAGAAATGACCCCCGCCCATGAACCCCCCGTCGTATTCCCTACAAAATTAGGTTTCGTGGTTTTCACCCACGTGCCTTTAGTAATATTGTAATATTCCATAGTACCAGGCAATTGTGCTACCCCAATTTTACCTTTAACCCAACTCCCTTTTTGTTGGCCTAATGCCCCCAAATCCCCCCAAGTAAACGTTAAGGCCGCTTCACCCTTAAGAAAATAATCCCAACTGCCCCCCAAATCCCAATTAAGCATGTCCTTTGGCCCAAACTGCACCAAATTAACCAACGTTTCTAAGGCTTTCACATGCCCTGGGCTGGCTAGTAACGGTTTCATGGTCTCAGGGTCAAACCAATAAAGTTTAGGGTTCTCTATGCCTATGACAAAGGGCGCCGAAAATGACATAAAGTGAAACATACCTTGCGCGCCCGCTTTGAGGTGCAAGGTCAAGCCACTATCCATTTTCCCATCGCCATTTAAGTCTTTCCCATTGAAATATTCCGCCACATCATGAAATTGCGCCCAGGTTTGTGGCACCAGCAAATCATAGCCATATTGGGCCTTAAACGCCGCTTGATGTTGCGGGTCAGTCAACAAATCCCGCCGATAATACATGACCTGTCCATCATGGTCATTCGCCACCATATATTTTTTACCGTTATACATCAGCAATGAATGGGGGGCAAATTGCACATCTTCAAGCTCCCATTTCGGGAAGCGCGGGTCATTGTAATATTTATCATACGGAATAATAAAATCTTCTTTGACTAAATCCCCTAACCACCAAGCCCCCGCCAAAGAAGCATCAATATTCCCTTTCCCCGTCGTCATATCCGCCACCAAGCGCGCGAAATTCTCATTCAAAGGAACACCTTGAATCTCCAACTTTGCGCCCGTAGCCGCTTCAAACTCAGCCTTAACCTCATAAAATGGGCCAATGATTGGGCTATGTTCAGGGCCAGCATTGGTGGGTTCATTAACAATAACGGTAACGGTTTGCCCAGGAAAAAGACATTTTCCTGGGGTACATGGGGTTGCTACAATCGGGGGAACTAAATCCCCAGCTTCAACCGAGATAGCCGCTTGGCCTTGTATCGGCGTGGCCGTGGGGATAAGCACAGGCGTGGATGTGGCGGCTTTAGGTGTAGGAGTAGAGCTACAACTAACTAGCCAGCAAGTGAGTAATAAAACGATAATAAAACTGCTTTTATTTAAGTAAAACGTCATTGTTTATCTCCCGATACATTACGATAATCTACTAAATCCTATTGTGGGCAGGACTTACGCCAAAGCCAAGTCTACCCCCCTTAATCCCCCCGACATCGGGGGAGATTTTGCGCCCTCTCCTACGTAGGAGCTAACTATTACCCACATGTCTGCACGAGGCTGAAGCCATCGTGCTAAGAAAACAAAGTACGCTAAAGCGTACTGGTTTTCGGCCATGTCATTCTGAGCGAAGCACCCATAGGGTGTAAACGAAGAATCCCTGCAACCCTGACCTAAAAGTGCGATTATCGGCCCCGAAAACCGCTTTAATGGGTTATATTTTGAGGGATTCTTCATTATACTGCGTTTTATTTGAGAGTTACACTTTTGCTATGACTGGCAGGAGTCCGCAATCCTTTGCGGACAGCCCGCAAATAATTGCGGAC
>JAIFLK010000257.1 GCA_020049115.1 Chloroflexota bacterium
TGCCTCTCATGCTCAATAATTTCCTAGCCACCATTTTCTTTCGCATTGATGTCTTCATTCTCGCGCCAACGTGGGGCGATAAAGCGGTGGGTTATTACAACGCGGCGTACAAATATATTGACGGCATTAACGTCATTCCGCAATATTTCACGATGGCGATATTTCCCTTAATGAGTCGTTATGCCGCCAACTCCCGCGAGTCGCTGGCCCGCGCCTACATTCTCAGCCTGCGCCTGCTGCTCATTATCGCCATTCCTCTGGCCGTTGGTACGCCCTTCGTGGCGGAAACGCTGATTCGCTTCCTGGCGGGGGAACGTTCGTTGGTACGCCCTTCGTGGCGGAAACGCTGATTCGCTTCCTGGCGGGGGAACGTTTTATCCCTGACTCGGTCATTGTCTTACAATTGTTAATCTGGTTTCTGCCCTTTAGCTTTATCAATCAAGTTACACAATATGTCCTCATTGCCATTCATCAACAGCGCGCCCTCACCCGCGCCTTTGTTATGGGCGTGATGTTTAACCTGATTACGAATTTGATATTTGTACCTTATTTCGGTTATCGCGCCGCCGCCATCACCACCATTCTATCTGAATGGGTATTACTGATTCCTTTCTATGCGCTGATACGGGAGCATCTCGGCGTTGTTCCCTGGCTAGATATTGTATGGCGGCCTAGCGTGGCGGCGGCGGTCATGGGGCTGAGTTTGTGGCTCATGGGCGGGGCAAATTTTTGGCTCTTGGCGTTGGTCGGCGTGGTGGTTTATGGCGCGACCTTGTCGCTCATTGGCGGCCTCACCCAAACGGACATGCCCGTTCTCTGGCGAGCAACTCCCCTGCGGCGGTGGCTGGGGCGGGAATAGACGATAACCTCTTTGGGGTTACCTGGCGTTTGTGGTATATTTACCTTGAGTAAAATTTGAGTTAAAGGAGTCTCTATGGCAACAATCTCACCGCCAATTCATGAAATTTCCCCACAAAACAGCGACCTAATGCTGGAAGTTCAGCCATTATTAGATAAAATTACGGCTTTAGTCAAGCAATTATCCCCCATACATCAACTTTACCTCCTCCAATTGATTATCCAGAGTTTGATTCAGGGCTTGAATAATCAAACTAAGGTCACTCCAACCCTCATGTCATATCCAAAGGGTTCGCCCCAAGCTGTAGCCACACTCATTGGAACATTAACTCTTGATGACGCGACAGAATTAAGCCACTTTGTTGATGAGATGCGGCAAGTTGACGAAGAACTATGGCGATGAAATATTTACTGGATACCAATATTTGGAGTTATTTGCAAGCCAGCCACCCCACTGTTTTAACGCATTTTCAACGTTTATCGCCCCAAGATGAACTTTTTATCTCGGTAATTAGCCAAGCAGAGTTATTAAGTGGCTTACGTATGATGTCAAATAAAGCCAAACAAGCCCAATTATTGACTTCCTATCAACAACTCATGCTTAATCAAGTGGCAGAAATTTTACCTGTTACCACCGAGGTTATCACTCATTACGCTGATATTTTAGTGCAACTTCGCCAAATAGGTCGCCCTATTCCAACAAATGACATTTGGATTGCGGCCATTGCTTTAACTCACCAGCTCATTTTGGTAACAAATGATGCTCATTTTCAACATGTTGCTAATCTCCCTTTAGAGGATTGGACTAAATTATAATGCTCCATTTCAACAAAAGAACCATCATCTATTAACCTCAACCCCCCTTGATTTTTTGACAAAATCGCCAAATTGGGTTATGATAGAACAAATATTCTTTATAATCATGCTTAGTAAAGAGAGCAACCATGACATATCAAAAAATAACATTAGTGGGAAATTTAGGGAAAGACCCAGAAATGCGCTATACCCCCTCAGGTCAAGCCGTGACCAGTTTTAATATGGCGACTAGCCGTAAATGGACAGGCAATGATGGGCAACCTCAAGAGGAAACTATTTGGTTTAGAGTATCAGTTTGGGGAAAATTAGCCGAAACCTCTAATCAATATCTAACCAAAGGGAGTCAAGTTTTGGTGGAAGGTCGCTTAACCCCTGACCGTCAAACTAATGAACCCCGTATTTGGACTGACCAAAATGGAACGCCTCGGGCGAGTTATGAAGTAACGGCTGATACGGTTCGCTTTTTGAGTAGTAAGCGCGGGGCTGAGGGTGATGAGGGTAATTATCAACAAAATAGTCAACCTCAAAATAATTATCAAAGTCGCCCTGCGGTTGCCCCTAGAAATCAACCTGCTCCCCAAAGCAACCGCCCTGCGCCTGTTCCATCTCCCGCAGCAAGTATGCCCCCATCTTATGAGGGTGATGGTGGCATTGATGAGGGTGAAATCCCCTTTTAATAAGTTTGACAAGGTTGCCTCTGTGAGGCACAATGAGGCCATTCACATGTCGTGTGAATGGCCTTTTTAATTTCTTAATCCTGAAAGGAGTTCGCCATGTCTTCCAAGCCCGCCAGCCCGCCGCCGACAAAATTAAACATTGAGTTGCCAGCGGATTTAGATGCCACTTATGCTAATTTGGCCTTAATTAGCCACACCCCCTCTGAGGTTATTATTGATTACGCTCGCATGTTGCCGAATACGCCCTCAGCTAAAATCCATGCCCGTATCATCCTGACCCCGATGAATGCTAAACTTTTATTACGAGCGTTAGCCGAGAACTTGCAAAAATTTGAGGCCAGTTATGGCGAAATTGTTATCCCTGAACAGAACGTTTTACTTGACCGCACCAAAGGATTTTTAGGCTAATGATAACCAATCAACTTTCCACCATTATTGACCAAATCAATGTCGCCCTTGAAGCTAAAAGCCAAGTGCGTGATGTCACCTTAACCCGTTCGCGGGAACTCATTCGCCACTGTGCCAACGCGATTCGCGCGGCGCATCGGCGGCAATTGAGCGAATCTAAAGCAATGCTACAAAATGCTCAGGCCATCGCCGAGCAAATGATTACCGAAGCTAACAGTTATCCTGATGTTTATTTTGCGGGTTATACGCAAGATGCCATGAAAGAGTTAGCTGAAGCGCATATTACCTACGCGCTCATTGCCGATGAGGCCATTCCCGCGCCCGCGACCATTAAGGTGGAGGAGGCCGCTTATCTCAATGGTTTGGCGGAGGCGGCGGGGGAGTTGCGCCGTTATACATTGGATGCGTTGCGACGGGGCGAGGTGACGTTGGCAGAACGGGTGTTGAATTACATGGACGAGATTTACAGCTTGCTCATTACAATAGATTTCCCAAATGCCTTGACCGATAATTTACGGCGCAATACCGACATGGTGCGCGGTGTGTTAGAGCGCACGCGCGGCGATGTGACGACGGCGGTGCGACAGGAGAGTATGAAGGCCGCACTGAAAGAATTTGAGCAACGGCTCGGTGTATCCCTAGAGCCAGAAGCGATTGAAGAAGTAGCGAGTGAAGAGTAGGAGTCCGTAATTGTTTACGGACTGTCCGCAAACAATTGCGGACTCCTATATAAATTCTAAGTAGTAATATTAATTACCAAAAGAGGAGAAAAAGATGAAACGAGTTGTACTTTACCTAACCTTAGTTACAACCTTACTATTAGTTGCGGCATGTGGTGGGGCTGCCCAGCCCACTCCTGAAAAGAAGGCCGATGCGCCGACTGCCGAAACGAAAACGGAAAAACCTGCTGCCACCAGCGAGTTCAAAATTGGCGTGGTGACGGATGTGGGCGAAATTGATGACAAGAGTTTTAATCAATCCACTTGGGAAGGCGCGGAAATGGCGGCTAAAGTACTGGGTGGCAAAGCGGATTACATTGAAACGCAATCCGCCACCGATTATGCGACCAATATTGGCGAGTTTGTAGATGATGGCTATAACGTCATCATTACGGTTGGTTTTGCCCTCGCGGGCGCAACGGTTGAAGCGGCCAAAAAACACCCTGAGATTAGTTTCATTGGCGTTGACCAATTTTATGGGCCAGGCGAAGCCCCTAAAAATGTGGCGGGGTTGGTGTTCCATGAAGACCAGGCGGGTTATTTGGCGGGGGTGTTAGCGGCCTCTATGACGAAAAGTAATACCATTGCGGCGGTACTTGGCACAGATTTAGTGCCGCCTGTCGTGGCCTTTAAGGAAGGGTACGAGTTAGGGGCGAAGGCCACCAAACCTGACATTAAATTTATTAGCACCTATCACCCTGGCGGAATTGATGTGGCTTTTACTGACCCTGAATGGGGCGCGGCCACGACGGCGCAGGCGATTGACCAGGGCGCGGATGTGGTTTTTGCGGCGGGTGGTAAAACGGGCAATGGCGGGTTGGCGGAAGCGGCGCAACGCAAAGGGGTTTATTGCATTGGCGTGGACACTGACCAATGGCTAACCGTGCCAGAAGCGCACCCATGTTTGATTTCCAGTGCCATGAAATTGATTGACAAGGCCACTGCTGAACTGATTCAATTGGCGCATGACGGTAAGTTTCCTAGTGGGAACTATTTTGGCACAGTGGGTCTCGCGCCCTTCCATGATTTTGAGGGGCAAGTTCCTGCCGAACTTAAAAGCAAATTGGAAAAATTGGCGACTGACTTGAAAGATGGCACCGTTAAAACAGGTTATGGGCAGTAGGAATTAAGAATGAGGAATGAGGAATTGTTCATTCTTAATTCCTCATTTCACCCCATGAATTATTTTTATCATCAAAAGACCCCACAAAAAGGAGTGCAAACCTTTAGGTTTGCTACACCAACTATGAGCAAACCTAAAGGTTTGCACTCCAAACAGATTTTTTTTCAGCGAAATAGTTATTTCCTCATGCTCCTGTTGATTTTGGTCAGTTGCCAAAGCCAACCCATAGAGCCGCCGCCACCCACGATTGCTGCCCCGACTGCTCAGCCCGCCGCCACCATTGCCCCCACCGTTACCGTAATTCCCACCGTTGCGATATTGCCCAGCAACTGCCCCCCTACCTGCGCGGGGCTAGATTTGCGCCCCTTTATGTTACCGTCACAATTTTCCGCCGCTAATCTCAGCCGTGCCAATTTAGCGGGTTTAGATTTAAGTGGCTTTAATTTTTCGCAAGCTAATTTGAGTGGCGCGAATTTGCGAGAGGCGAACTTGAGTGGGGCGAATTTGCGCCAGGCCGATTTGAGCAAAGCTGATTTGACGGACGCGAATTTGAGTCAGGCTGATTTAAGCCGCGCTTATTTGAGCGAAGCCATGTTAAATGGGGCGAATTTGAGTAACACTAAGTTACAACAAGCGCAACTCACTTGGGCTAAAATTGATGATACCACCCAATTATCAGCGCGTTGGCGGTTGGAGTGGGAGATTATCAACCATGAAAAGTTGGGGCGCGCCCTGCCTGGTGTAGATTTGAGTGGCGCGAGTTTGGCGGGGGCGTTTTTGCAATTGGCGGATTTAAGCGGGGCAAATTTGCGCGGGGCGAATTTGCAGCAGGCTAATTTGAAGGGCGCAAATCTGACGGGCGCGGATTTGCGGGAGGCCAACCTCAGCCAAGCGAATTTGAGTGGCTCAATTTTGAATGACGCGAAATTACAGGATACGGTGTTATATAAAGCGGCGATTCGCGATACCGATGCCGTCGGGGCAGATTTTAGTCAGGCGGATTTGAGTTATAGTGATTTATACCGTATTGATTTGACTGAGGCTAATTTAACAAATGTTAGTTTATTGGGCGCAAAAATACAACGGGCTAAATTCAGCCAAACGGAGTTGACGGGCGTGGATTGGCGGCGCAGTCGGCTTGATGAGTTTACGCAGCTTGACGAGAAATGGCTGATTGTCTGGACAATTTTACATGACGGCGTGAAAGGGCTAAACTTACGAGCCGCCGATTTAAGCGGGGCGAAGCTTTATAACACCGATTTCCGTTGGACTGACCTGACTTGGGCGAATTTAGAGGGCGCGGATTTAAGCCAAGTGAGATATAATGAATTTACCTATTGGCCTGACGATTTTACGCCCCCGCCACGATAATTGACCTTTGGTGATTTAACTTCATGGAAGTACAATAATTACCCACCTGTAAATTGGGGTCTAGTCATCAGGTGACTTCAAGTCACCTGATGACTAAATCCCCGACTATGCAAACATTGGAGGTATTATCATGCCCACACCGTTTCCTGGGATGGACCCTTATTTAGAAGAAGATGGCTATTGGCATCAGGTACATATTAGTTTAATTGTAGATATTCGGCGTAATTTAATACAACAATTACAACCGTATTACTATGTTGAAATAGAACAACGTACTTACCTCGCCGTTATTCCGCCGCAAGATACAGGGATTCCTGATGTGATGGTTGTGGACGCGTATCATCCGTATGGGAATGTAACAGTAACCACCCCAACATTACAATTTCGTCCTATTACGGTTGATTTACCTATGCCAACGGTAGAGAAAGTAATGCGGCGTTACCTGCAAGTGCGTGATACCAATTCCTCTGAGGTGATAACGGTGATTGAAATTTTATCACCAACCAATAAAATTGTAGGCAGTGGGCGAGATGATTATATTAAAAAACGCAATAAAGTGTTACAAAGTAAAACCCATTTAGTGGAGATTGATTTATTGCGTGTCGGCCCGCCCATGCCGATGGCGATTGCGACCCAAAATGATTATCGTTTAGTGGTCAGCCGTAGCCAAAACCGCCCCAAAGCCGATATTTACCTCTTTGGGGTGCGTGACCCCATCCCCGATTTGCCCATTCCGTTGCGCCCCCATGAGCCTGAACCAATTTTACCCGTGAATGACATTTTACATAATCTTTATGAGCAAGCCCGTTATGACCTTAGCCTAAATTACAATCGTCCACCCAAGCCCCCGTTGGCGAAGGCTGACGCGGTTTGGGCAACGCAAGTAATTCAGCCTTTATAAGGTTTGAAACCTTATAAAGGCTTGCGTTATTTTTGTAATCTCACTATGACCCACTTGACCCGATTTTTTCAACCGTTAGTCATCCCCATGTTAGCCATTTTTACCGCCGTTATGGTTGGCTCACTCTTTTTGTTAGGCTATGGCTTCAATCCGCTTGAGGCGTATGGCGGTTTATTGGAAGGGGCTTTTGGCAGCGAAAAAGCATGGGCGCGCACTATCTTAAATATGGTGCCGTTTATTTTTGCGGGGCTGTCGGTGGCTTTTGCCTTTAAGGGGGGGCTGTTCAATATTGGGGCGGAGGGGCAAATTTTCATTGGCTCCATTTGCGCTTCATATATTGGCTATGCGGTGCATGGCCTGCCATTTTTTATTCATTTACCGTTAGCCATATTCGCGGGTTTTCTCGGTGGGGCAGTGTGGGGGGCCATTCCAGGCGCGCTCAAAGCCTATACAGGCTCGCATGAAGTTATCACCACCATTATGTTTAATTACATTGGGATTATCTTCACGGGCTATCTGGTCTCTGGCCCCATGCAAGCCCCTCACTCGGTGGTGGCGGAAACGCCCAAAATGCTAGAAACGGCGCGCTTGCCCTTGCTGGGCAATCCTGATTTAGGCTTACATGCGGGCATTTTATTGGCGATTTTCATGGCGGGGTTAATTTATTGGCTGATATGGCGGACAACGTTGGGTTTTGAGTTGCGTACTGTTGGTCTCAATCCTAAGGCCGCAGCTTATGCGGGAATTAATGTTAAATTTGTGACCATATCAACGATGGGCATGGCGGGTGGTTTGGCGGGGTTGGCGGGGGCAGTGGAGACACTAGGCCGCAATTATTATTTTGCCCCTGGCTTTAATGTGGGCTATGGTTTTGATAGTATTACCATTTCGCTATTAGCCCAAAATAATCCGCTAGGTATTATTTTGACCGCCTTTCTCTTTGGGGCCATGAATGCGGGGACGACGCGCATGCAACGGTTATCGGGTGTGCCGTCAGAACTTATCCAAGTGATACAAGCCTTAATTTTAATGTTCGTGGCCGCTGACCAAATCATTCGTGTGATGTATCGCCTTCGCCCACCCACTGAGGATGAAGAAAATGCCATGTTAAGTGCGGGGTGGGGGCAACGGTGATAGAATGAGTAATTACCAATTAGTAATGAATAAGGAGGAGGTTTACCATGAAAGTGACATTATTAAAATCAAGTTTCATTGCCATGTTAGCGGCATGGCTGGCGATGTGGGCTACGCCGACCTACGCCGATAACCCAGTTACGGTTTATAAAGCTCTCGACCAACCCCAAACGACTAACCAACTGCCGATTGCTTTTGATATAATTTTTAATGCTAACCCCAACCTACCCGTATTGCCTCAACATATCGTTATCAGTGGCACAGCGAAAGTGGAGTCGTTTGTGGTGACGGGTAACGCGCGGTGGTGGAAACTTATCATTACGAAAGTTATCAGCCCTGGCACTATTAAACCGATTATTCCCGCGAATGTCATTGGGGATAATCGAATTTCGGCTATCAGCCCCGATGATATTGTGACTTATAAAGTGAACCCCACACCCAAGCCAACCAAAAAATATCACCCTGGCCATTATGTTTTGGTCAATCCCCTAGATGACCTAGAGATTGCCACCCGTAGCCTGAACATCATGGGGGTGCAAAAGCGATATTACTGGCGCACCTTAGAACCTGCCCTAGACCAGTATGATTTTTCCAGCATTAGAGCCGATTTGGAATATGCTCGCGAACATAACCTTCAGCTTATCCCTTTCATCATAGATAAAACATTTCGGGTTAATCAGCCCACGCCCTTACCCGATTATGTAATAAATGATTATAATGGCGAATTTCATTATATCGACTCAGCCAATAACATAGATATAAGAATGGCAAAACGGTGGAAATTAAACGTGGAAGGGCGTTATTTAGCTCTTATTCGCGCCCTCGGTGCAGCCTTTGATGCTGACCCGAATATTGAGGGGATTAATCTGCAAGAGACCGCCGCCGAAGGGGTGGAGGTGGATTTAACCTCAGAATATGACCCGATTGCTTACCATGCCAACTTAATTGAACGGATTAACGTCGCGGGGCAAGCCTTTCCGACTACCCGCGTTCACCTGATGATTAACGGCTTCCCGCGCGCCACTGCGGGCGACCCATATCGCACGGTGGTATTTGTTCGCACTATGGCGACGGCCATCATGCGCGTGGATGGGGTTTATTCGGGGCCAGATATTTTGCCTTTTTCCACCGACCTTAATTCTCCTTTTGGAGTTTATCCCGTGTATGCTGACCTTGCTAATTTAATGATTACAGGTTGTTCAGCCCAATTGGACAGCTTCAACCATAAATATCCCAAAGATTACCCTAACACTGCTGGCCTTTATATTACAGACCCATTCAAAGACGGTGCGAGCATGGCGGGCGAATGGTTGCCCATGCAACGGATATTTGACTTTGGCGTGGATACGCTCAAACTGGAATATTTCATCTGGCGCGAGGTTGACCCCACCAAAGACCCGACACAAGTTGATACTCATTTTAAGTTCGTCCCCGATGCTCTCTCCGTAATAATTAACCCTGCTAACGCGGCGCGCTTCCCTGGCCTCATCCTCCATCAAAATTATTTACCCTTAATTACAAAATAGTCTATCAGCAATTAGCTAGTCAGCTTGTTAGCTGAACGCTGATTGCTGATTAGCTGAACGCTGACCAACTAATATGGATTTTGTTATTATTACGAGTGTCTTACGCGCCACCTTACGCCAAAGTACCCCCATCACTTTGGGCGCGTTGAGTGGCATTTTTGCTGAAAAGTCAGGTATTGTTAATATTGCGATTGAGGGCATGATGCTCAGTGCGGCGTTCACGGGCTTTATGACGAATGTTTACACTAACAATCTCCCCCTAGCCATCCTTGTCGCCATTATGACAGGTGGCCTCATGGGGCTATTGCATGGCTGGCTTTCCATCACCTTTCGGGTTGACCAAATTATTAGCGGCACGGTCATTAATATTTTGGCGATTGGCCTCACGGGATTTTTCTATCAATCGGGCGCGACCACGAAAGGCAAACTAGAACCCATCGCCATTCCAGGGCTATCCAACATCCCGTTATTAGGCGACGTATTATTTAACAATCCGCCTATCACGTATGCCGCCATTGTCATGGTTTTTATTACATTTTATGTCATATCGCACACCTCATGGGGGCTACGCACTCGCGCCGTTGGCGAACATCCCCATGCGGCGAGTACCGTAGGCATTAACGTAATCCAAGTTCGTTATATCAATGTAATTATTAGCGGCATGATTGCGGGGCTAGGCGGGGCCTTTTTAACCCTAGAAGCTGTCGGCAGTTTTGAACGGGGCATGACCAATGGGCGCGGCTTTATTGCTCTGGCGGCCATGATTTTTGGTAAATGGAATCCCTTTGGGGCGTTTGGTGCGGCCTTGCTTTTTGGCTTTGCCAATGCTTTACAAACCCAATTGCAATTTTGGGGACAGCTGAACATTCCCCATGAGTTCATCGGCATGTTGCCCTACGTTTTAACAGTATTCGTCTTAGCGGGTTTTGTGGGGCGCGCCCGTCCCCCCGCTGCCGTCGGTCAGCCCTATCAGAGTGAGTAATTTTTGCAATAATGCCTTGAAAATTGTAAAATGGTCAAGTTAGGAATGACATGTAATTAATATTCTTAAGATATTGCAGGTTTTAAATAGAGTTTATACCGATTAAAAAATCGTTGACATTTTGTAGGGGCAATGCCTTGTGCTTGCCCCCATTGTGGGCAGGGACAAGCCCT
>JAIFLK010000371.1:0-4750 GCA_020049115.1 Chloroflexota bacterium
TACCGATTAAAAAATCGTTGACATTTTGTAGGGGCAATGCCTTGTGCTTGCCCGCATTGTGGGCAGGGACAAGCCCTGCCCCTACGAAAATCATTAAATCGGTATAATGTCTAATGAATAAATTCAACAAAAATTTTACTATATTATGTAAAAATATAAATTAACCCTTAGCGTCTTTGCGTTAAAATTTCAACGCAAAGACACTAAGGGTTATTACTAGCGCGTTTCAGTTACTTTACGTAACCCACGCGGTTTATCGACATCAAAATCACGAGCATGTGCCAAATTCATGGCAAACAATTGGCCAGGAATAATAGTTACTAAAGGTGACATCCATTCTGGCACAACGGGGATGGTTAGCGGTAAACGGGCCAGGGCGAGCGTGTCAGCGTCGTTACTAACCGCAATCACCTCTGCGCCCCGTTCCTTAACGGTACGTAAGAAATTTTGCATTTCAGGTAATACCGCACCCGCAGGGGTAATGGCAATGACGGGGAAACCTGGCTCAATTAAGGCTAGGGGGCCGTGTAGAAAGTCGGCACTGCTGTAAGGTTCAACAATGGTGTAAGTTAATTCCTTAAGTTTTAAGGCCAACTCAAAGGCAGTGGCATAGTTAAAACCACGCCCAATGACGACACAATGTTGCATATAACGATAGCGTTGCACCAGGTCGCCCATGTGGGCATTTTGCTCTAGGGTGGTGGCAACGAGTTGGGGCAACTGTTGCAAACTATCGTGCATGGCCTGGTTTTTGGCTAAGGCCACACTTAACATGGCAATTGCGGCTAATTCGGTGGTATAGGTTTTGGTGGCCGCGACGGAACGCTCTACTCCCGCCCGTAAATCAATGACATAATCGGCCGCTTTCGCCAGATTTGAGTCAGGCACATTGGTAATAGCGGCAGTTAAATTACCCTGACGTTTGGCTTCAGTCAATACTGCCACAATATCGGGGCTTTGACCGCTTTGGCTGATGCCGAGAACAAGAGCTTTGCCAAAACGGGGGGGCTGTTGATAAATGGAAAATAAACTTGGTGTGGCTAGGGTAACGAGTAAACCGTTGACCGCGCCCAACAGATATTGGGCATAACGGGCGGCGTTATCGCTGGTGCCACGCGCCGCGATAACGATATGGTTGATGTCTTGGGCTTGCATGGCCTTTGCCAATTGCTGCACTGCTTTGGCTTCCTGGGCTAACATTTGGCTTAAGACATTGGGTTGACTGTGAATTTCTTGGTAAAGATGGGATTGGGTTAACATTAAATGATTCCTTAATAAGCTAATCAGTCTGTCAGCTAGTCAGCTAACTACTATACTCAGTATATCAAGATTTTGTCGTAGGGGTAGGGCTTGTCCCTACCCACCAGGGCGACCACAAGGGTACGCCCCTACAAATCTTGACGCCCCTACAAATCTTGATATACTCATACTGCGTTTTATTTGAGATTTACACTTTTATGATGAATTAGGAGTCCGCAATCCTTTGCGGCTGTCCGCAAATAATTGCGGACTCCTACACCAAAAGTGTCATTTTCATTCAGTAGGCAGTACAAACAATTAACACTCTGACTAGCTGACACGTTGATAAACAATTTCGCCTGCGGCAATGGTCATGGCGACTTCATGCTGCGACGTGAGCAAGACCATGTCGGCCATTGCACCTGCGATAAGTTGGCCGCGTTCGGCGGATACGCCGAGTAATTTGGCGGGAGTGGTGGTCATGGTGGGGAGGGCTTCGGCTAAAGTGCAGCCCGTAAAGGCGATGAGATTACGTAATGTTCCATCCATGGAGATGATGCTGCCCGCCAGCGTGCCATCAGGCAAATGGGCGGAGGTTTCATCTACCGTTACGGTATGGTCGCCGAGTTGATACTCGCCAGGCGGCATACCGAGCGCGGCCATGGCATCGGTAACAATGCTTAAGCGTTGATTGCCCAATAATCGCCAGGCCAAAGCGACCAAACTTGAATGAACATGGAGGCCGTCAGGAATGAGGCCGACCACAGGGCGAGCGTCATATAACAACGCCCCCGCAAGGCCAGGTTCACGATGATGTAAGGTGGGCATGGCGTTGAAGAGGTGCGTGCCATAACGCACGCCCGCCTCAAAACCTTGTTGCGCTTCATTATAAGTAGTCGCCATTGAGTGACCTGCGCTGACCACCACGCCATGGGCGGTCAATTGTTGCACGGTTGCTAACGCGCCAGGCAATTCAGGGGCGAGAGTGACGAGGCGGACATGGGTTTCAGGCGACCAATTGGCGGTGGCCTCCAGAGTCGGCAGCCGCAGATGTTTGGGGTTGTGCGCCCCTTTTTTGCTGGGGTGCAGGAATGGCCCCTCTAAATGTAAGCCGAGGGGGGCAGAGCCGCGAAAATGGGCGGGGGGGGTAGCCATGACCTGTTGGGCTACCGCTACATTTTCTAACGGTGAGGTAATGATGGTAGGCAGAAAACTGGTGACACCGTAACGGGGTAGTTGTGCTGCCACCTGCCAAATGGTGTGCGGGTCAGCGGTAAAATCTAGGCCAAATGCCCCATTAAGCTGTATGTCAATCAGGCCAGGAGCCACGATTAAATTGGTGGCGTTGATGACCTCCGCATCAGGTGGGCAAGGAATTTCATTAGCATTACCAACGGCCAGCAGGCGCGGCCCGTCCCATAAAATGGCCGCATGTTCAAGCTGTTGGTGGGGCGTTATAATGGTGGTTGGTCCGATATATCGTTTCATAAAATTGCTCCATTATAGAAATAAGAGTTATACAAAACCCTCACCCCAACCCTCTCCCAGGGGGCGAGGGAGTAAAATTTCCCCCCTCGCCCCCTGGGAGAGGGGATGGGGGTGAGGGTTTTGGCCTAGCTTAATGAGCCAACCTTTTTATGGCTAAGTAAACCGCGCCCATGGCGGGTTCAACTTGGAGGTGAATTGGCTCAACAAAGGGTAATTTAGCCTGAACTTTAGTGAGTAATTGTTTTCTGACCATTTCGATATTTTTGAGAATACTACCGCTCATCACTAACGGGAATTTTTGGTCAGTGAGTTCCAAGCGATGCGCGGCCGTCAGTACACCATGGGCTAATTGTTGCCCAACTTCGCTCAAAATTTGTAGGGCGATAGCATCCCCTTGTTGGGCCGCGTGATAGGTCACTTCGGCCATGCTGGCAATTTCAGGAATAGTAAATGGTTGAGTCAATACACGCTCAAACAAAATATCTAGGGAAGAATATTGCCAATGTTTAAGCATTAAGGGTTCAAGCAACGTGGAACTGAGACGACCATCATACGCTTTAACCGCCGCCCGTAACGCCAAGCGGCCAATCTCATAGCCACTGCCTTCGTCATCTAAAAACTTGCCCCAACCACCCACCTGCACTTGTTGCCCCTCACGGGTTTCGCCATAAATGGATGACCCCGTGCCTGAAATAACCACAATGCCAAAGCGTTCACCCGTCCCCGCCGCCAGAGACGTGACCATATCTAAATAAACTTCCGTCGGTGGGGGCGTGGTAGATAAGGTGATGAGGTGGGTAGGCAACATTTGTAAGGCTTGCCAAATTAGCCCCTGCACCCGTTGTTGTTGCACTGGATTATGCGCGCCCGCACAACCGACACAGATAGCTGCTAATTCAATAGGTGTCGATAAATGGGCGAGAGCCGCATGAATGGAGGTGTGAAAGGCGGTTTTGAGGTCGTCGTCGCTGGCATGGTAGGGGTTGGACGGCCCACCCAAACCTTGCCCAATGACTACGCCATATTGATTTGCTAAGAGGCAGAGGGTTTTGGTGCCGCCACCATCAATACCTAGTACATATTTTGTCATAATTAGAGTCTATCAGCTAGTCAGTCGGTCAGCTTGTCAGTTAAAATGCTGACTGCTGAAAGACTGACTAGCTGACTAGCTTTTGATAAATGCCTGGCGTGGAGTCAGGGATGGGGATAGCCCCTACAACTTTGGTGTAAAATTCGGCGGGGCCAACCCCACCGATAATAGCATAAGCATACCCCTGCGTGGCAAGGTCGTGCAAGGAGGCTAAAAGTAGCACTTGTCCAATGCCGCGACCTTGTTGGGTGGGACTAACTCCCGTTGGGCCAAAAAAACTACGGCAGGTCACTTCATGGCAGGCAAAGCCGACCATTTGTTGCTGTTCAAGGGCGATAAAACAGGTGATGGGTTGGCGACTAAAGGCCACGTCACATTCACTCGCCCAGTAATCATCAAAGGTTTGCGCCACCCATGCCACCACCTGCCGTTTTTCAGCCGCCATAGCGCGGCGAATGGTGACTCCTGCTTCCCGTTGTCGAGCTAAAAGCGGCTCTAGGGGTGGCAAAGTGTAAAGTTTAACAAGCATGTCCATGAGGAGTTATGAGTTATGAGTGTTGAGTTATGAGTGAACAACTTAACACTCATAACTCATAATTCATAACTTTATTCGTAGTCTCGGCGCATTTTTTCTAGGCGGGCGAGGCTGTCGGCTAAACCGCCAGGCCGATGACGGGCTAACCAAAGCGGGGCGAAATCGGCCAGGAGTTGGTGAGACTGTTGGTGCAATTTTTGGCGTACGGTATCATCTTGGCAACCGCCTAAAGCCCATAACCCCCGATAGCAAGCATGACGCAACATGTCGGCTACCCAAAGATATTCGCGGCGAATGAGGTCAGCATGTGGCGTAGCTACCCCCCCCGATTCGGGCCTACCCCCCCCTACCCCCCCCGATTCGGGCCTACCCCCCCCTACCCCCCCCGATTCGGGGGG
>JAIFLK010000371.1:4785-22574 GCA_020049115.1 Chloroflexota bacterium
CCCCCCCCCGATTCGGGGGGGGAATAAGGGGGGGGTAAGGTAGACATCACACGGTCAATGGTGGCTAAACTCTCGTGTAAACGTGCCGCCGTAACGCTCTCGTACGCTGAAATTTGCGCGGGGGGCGTTTGCAGGATACGAAAGAGGGCCGAGTTATTATGTAATAAAGGTTGAAATAACAGGTAAACATTGCCTAAATCATAGACCAATTGCCCCATCGTCCCTGTAGTATCATGAAACACATGCTGATTGAGAGCCTCTGCGACATTCATATCACGATTAGTTTCATATCCCCAGCCTAACGCCGCGCCGTAAAGCAACCCTAGATAACTGACGGATAGCGGCTGCCAATGCCCATTATCGCCCCAATCGGTGACTAAATAACCCACTGCGCCATATTTGAGGCCGTTTTCGGCAGCGACACGCAGATTAACTAAGGCGTTATCCGTGCGCCCCGCAAGGCTATTCCAACTGGAGGTGCCTGGGCAAAGATAAAAGGGTAAGCCCGACTCGGCGAATTTCGCCCCATGCTCGGCAAAGGGGTGATGGGCTTCATAACCCCATTCCAGGGTGATGAGGTCAGGCGGCAATTCAGCGACCAATTCAGGATAGGCCATGATGATGTCGCCCCAAGCCTGCATGGTGTAGCCGCGCGCCTTCACTTCTTGATATATTTGGAGTAGAAAATCAATGTAGACTCGCCCTTTGCCTTTTTCAGCGACAATTTCCGCACTCCGCCCACAACCTAACTCAACGGGTTCGTCACCGCCAATATTAAATTGACGACTGGTGAAATGGGGTAAAAGTTCATCCATCATGCTGCGGACTAAATTCAAGCTGCCAGGGTTGGATGGGTCAAGGGTGAAAGGTTCATCAAAGTAGCCCCATTCCTCGTTGCCCGTGTCGCAGCCGTCAGGACACTCGGCCAAGTGGCGATAGGGTTCATGGATAAGCCAGGGGCGCATGTGACCGAAGCTATTTTGGTTTGGCACCAGTTCAATAAATCGCTCGCGGCAATACGCGTCAATGGCTAAAATCTCTTCACCTGTCAGAGGGGAGGCGTTCTCCCACACGACAGGGTGGTGGCGATAGGCAAAAGTGTGTTCGAGATAAAGCTGAATTTGGTTAATTTTCCAACTGGCGAGCAGGTCAATCAATTCGTAAAGCGTCGCCATGGTGGGGACACGGTTGCGACTGACATCTAGCATTACGCCACGTTGCGGAAAATCGGGCCAATCGGTAATATAGAGAAATGGTAGATTGCCGTGACATTGGCTTAAAATTTGGCAGAGGGTGAGTACACCATAAAATACGCCGACAGCAGTGCTGGCAATAATTAACAAGCCCGTTGGTTTGATGGTGAGTTGATAACCTTGAGCCTGAGCCATGGCGTTAGGGACGACACAAATACGAACACCTATTTGGTCGTTGGGAACCTGGGTTCCCGCCACAATTGACCAATTGACTTGGGCATGGTTGGCGAGTGCTTGTTGCAAGCGAGTCGCTATAAAGCATAATGTGGCGGATTCAGGGGCATCTAGCACGATGAGTTTGTCATTAGCTAGAGCAAGTTGACCGTTTAAGTTGGTGAGTTGGCGAGGTTGGGGCAGAAGGGATAAGTTTAACATAAATTAGGAATTAGGAGTTAGGAATTAGGAATTATTTGCTTTTAAGTAGGTGAACATAAATTCTGCGGCAGCCCTTATAAGGCTTCAAGCCTTATAAGGGCTAAAAACAGTCCAAAATAGTCCGCAAAACTTTTGCTTGGGTACTTAATTCCTAACTCCTAATTCCTTCTACCCTTTGACTGAGCCAGCGAGTAGGCCGCGGACGAAATAACGTTGTAAGGAAATAAAGACGGTCAAGGGAATCGCCATGGTGATAAATGCGCCAGAGGTGAGCAAGTGCCAATCTTGGCCGCGTGAACCCACTAAATCGGATAAACGGGAGGTGACAATGGCGACATCGGGTGAAGTGCCGAGAAAGACGAGGGCGACTAAGAGGTCGTTCCAGACCCAAAGAAATTGGAAGATACAGAAAGAGGCAATGGCGGGAATGGATAAGGGTAAGACCAATTGGGTGAAGGCGGTGAAATGGGACGCACCGTCAATGAAGGCTGATTCGAGAATTTCGCGGGGGAGTTGCGAAATGTAATTGTAAAGCAGATAAATGGCTAACGGGAGGCCAAAGCTGGCATGGGCTAACCAAATGCCTAAAAATGTGCCATTTAAGCCCGTTGAGGTGTAGATACGTAATACGGGGATGAGAGCCATTTGAATAGGGATAACCATAAGGCCAATGACTAGGGTGAAAAAAAAGTCACGCCCTGGAAAATCCATCCAGGCAAAGGCGTAGGCGGCAAAGGCGGCCACGGTGACGGGAATGACAACGGCGGGGATAGTGACAATTAAGCTGTTCATAAACGCACTCGCCATGCCCTGGGCGGCAAAGACTTGGTAATAATTTTGTAATGTCCATTGCGTAAATTCAAAGGGGTGAGCGAAGACCGTCCACCACCCTGAAGAGCGAATGGCTTGTGGGTCACGGAAAGAACTGATGAAAATGCCAGCGGTGGGAAAAGTCCAGACCAAGCACATGAAAACGATAGCAACATGGACAGGGCTTTTTTCCAGAAATTTTTGTAAGGGACTGCGGGTTGGGCGGGTATAGGTAGTCATAGTTTTAATTTGATTTCCTTTGTTCTCGAAAGTTACGAATATTAACAACGATAATGGGAATAACGGCTATCAATAAAATGACAGATAAAGCACTCCCATGCCCAAAATCTCTGTTACGAAATGTTTCTACATACATGCGGTTGGCGATAACTTCCGTGCCATGTTGTCCACTGGTCATGACGAAAACCACATCAAAGACTTTTAAGACGGCAATGGCAACGGTGGTGGCAACGGTGATGATGGTGCCGTAAATTTGGGGAATAACAATGCTGAAAAAGATTTGCCATTCATTTGCGCCATCAATTCGGGCGGCTTCCATGAGTTCCGTTGGCACACCTTTGAGGGCAGCGGAGAGAATAACCATGCAAAAGCCTGTTTGTAGCCAAATCATAATCGCCATGAGGGCAAAGTTATTAAAACTGCGCTCAATCAACCAACCGATGGGGTCGCCGCCAAACATTACTAACAAAGCGTTTAAGATACCAATTTGTGGGCGATTGGCGGGTTGATAGGCGTAGACAAACCGCCAAATGACACTTGCACCGACAAAAGAGATAGCCATAGGTAAGAAAATCAATGACTTGGCGAAGCCTTCATAACTTACACGGTCAACCAAAACGGCTACCAACAGCCCAAACATCACACTACCTGTCGTAACGACAATCAGCCAAGTAATGTTATTGACAAAGGCTATCTTCATATCAGGTGAGGTGAAGGCAAAAACGTAATTTTGTAAACCGACAAAATTGACTGAGCGTGCATCCTTAAAACTGAGATAAATGGTATTGAAGGTGGGGTAGATTAAGAAAGTCACTAACATAGTCATGGCTGGCCCGACAAAAACAAAAGGGCGAACACCTTGCCGTAAATTCTCAGTGGGCAGCCAAGAAACTAAATTATCGGTACTCCAATATAATATCCAAACACCAAATATGCCTATGAACAGGCCAACGAGCATCACTAAAAGTTTAGGGGCCTCTTTATCATTCATGAAGTTAAAACTCCAATACATAATGATAAATGTAAGAACAGGGACAATCAAGGAGGCGACTAAACGTATAGGTGCGAGAGTTAAAATATCGGCTAAACTTTGAGGGGTTTTATTGCTTTGAAGTGACATTTTTTTCTGCCTATGGTGAGGGGTAGAGGTGACAGCTTTTAAGTAGCCCTTATAGGGTTTAGAACCCTATAAGGGCTTCCGAATTGAGGCTCACCTAAACCTGTCACCTCATATTTTTAATTACTTAGGCCAGCTATCTTCAATGGTTTTCAGAACGGTGTCAGCGTCAGTACCGCCAACATAATCGACCATGCCTTTCCAGAATGTCCCTGTGCCAACCGAGGCAGGCATTAGGTCAGAGGCATCGAACCCAAAGACGGTGGCGTTTTGCATAATCTCCGCTTGTTTGCGTTCCACGGGATTCGTGTACCAATCTAACGGCACAGTCTTGACGGGAGAGAGGAAGCCGCCATTCGCAATCCAACCTTTGGCCGCATCAGGCGTGGTCAAATATTGCATCACCGCACGAACTTCGGGGCGGTCATTCATCATGGAGAAGACATCACCACCACCTAAAACAGGCTTGCCTTGTTTCTCATCAATGGGTGGGAAGTAGAAGAAGTCTGCATCTTCGCCCACTTTGGTCTCTTTCGGGAAGAAGCCTGAAATCCAACCCGCTTGACGATGCATGAAGCAACTAGGTTTGGGCGTATCAAACATGCCTGTTGGAGAATCGCCCACATTCGTAGTTAAGATACCTGTCGGGCCGCCATAAACATACTTGTCATTCAACCAAATCTTGCCCATCACATCTAACGCATTCTTAATGGCGGGGTCATTGAAGGGGATTTCGTGCTTAATCCACTTGTTGTAAGTATCGGGGCCAGCGGTGCGTAAAACAATTTCTTCCAGCCAGTCCGTTGCCACCCAACCCGTTGCCCCCGCATGTTCCAAGCCGATACACCACGGGGTGTTGCCGTCGGCGACCATTTTATCTTGTAAGGCTTCCAGTTCGGCCCAAGTTTGCGGAATTTCATAACCTGCTGCTTTGAACGCTTTCACCGGATACCACACCAAACTCTTGGCTGAGGCTCGGTAGAACACGCCGCCTAATTTACCATCTACCGTGGCTAAATCCATCCATGATTGGATGTAACTTTTCTTTAATTCGTCCATCGGCATGAAGCTGCTAATGTCCAAAATTTTGCCATCTTTCGCTAAACTCGCCATCAACCCTGGTTGAGGAAAGCCCGCAATGTCAGGGGCGTTGCCACCCTCGGCACGGACGGTAATCAACGATTCAAAATCTTTTGAGCCTTCATATTGCACATCAATCCCCGTGCGAGCCGCAAAGTCTTTGAAGGTCGCTTCGTAACCTTTCACATCTTCGGCGGCAGAGGCCCCAAAAATGGTAACTTGCGTGCCTTTGAATTTACCTGCTTCTGCATCCACTAATTCCTTGTACGCCGCAGGGGTATCAATGCCAGATTCTTTACTGGTGTTGTCAGTTGTGCCAGAGGTATCTTGACCTGTGGCTTCCGTCGGCCAGCTATCTTCAATGGTTTTCAGAACCGTGTCGGCATCCGTACCGCCCACATAATCCACCATGCCTTTCCAGAATGTCCCTGTACCAACTGAGGCAGGCATCAAATCTGAAGCATCAAAACCAAACACAGTCGCATTTTGCATAATCTCGGCTTGTTTGCGTTCCACAGGATTCGTGTACCAATCTAACGGTACAGTCTTCACGGCAGAGAGGAAGCCGCCATTCGCAATCCAACCTTTGGCCGCATCGGGTGTGGTCAAATATTGCATCACGGCACGAACTTCGGGGCGGTCATTCATCATGGAGAAGACATCACCACCACCTAACACGGGCTTGCCTTGTTTCTCATCAATCGGGGGGAAGTAGAAGAAATCGGCATCTTCGCCCACTTTGGTCTCTTTCGGGAAGAAGCCTGAAATCCAACCCGCTTGACGGTGCATGTAGCAACTGGGCTTGGGTGTATCAAACATGCCTGTCGGAGAATCACCCACATTCGTGGTTAAGATACCTGTCGGGCCGCCATAGACATATTTGTCATTCAACCAAATCTTGCCCATGATGTCCAACGCATTCTTAATGGCGGGGTCATTGAAGGGGATTTCGTGCTTAATCCACTTGTTATAGGTGTCGGGACCAGCGGTGCGTAACACAATCTCTTCGAGCCAGTCGGTGGCCACCCAACCCGTTGCCCCCGCATGTTCCAAGCCGATACACCACGGGGTGTTACCATCGGCCACCATCTTATCTTGTAAAGTTTCTAATTCGGCCCAAGTTTGGGGAATTTCATAACCCGCTGCTTTGAAGGCTTTCACCGGATACCACACCAAACTTTTGGTGGAAGCGCGATAGAAGATACCATCTAACTTACCATCAACCGTGGCTAAATCTATCCATGATTGAATGTAGCTTTTCTTCAATTCATCCATCGGCATGAAGGTGCTGATGTCAACCAGTTTGCCATCTTTTGCCAAACTCGCCATCAACCCTGGTTGGGGGAAACCTGCAATGTCAGGGGCATTGCCACCCTCGGCACGGACGGTAATCAAAGATTCAAAATCTTTTGAGCCTTCATATTGCACATCAATGCCAGTACGAGCTGCAAAATCCTTAAATGTTGCTTCGTAACCTTTCACATCTTCGGCGGCAGAGGCCCCAAAAATCGTCACTTGTGTTCCTTTGAATTTGCCAGCTTCCGCATCGGCTAATTCTTTGTAACCAGCAGGAGCAGCCACAGCCTCGGTACTTGGAGCGGCTGCTTCCGTGGGGGCTACCTCAGCTGCTTTGGTTGCCTCTTCCTTTGGAGCCTCTGTTGGGCTGGCTTTTTCTGGCGCAGGCGTGGGTGGTGTACTCCCACCACAAGCGGTGAGCATGGTCAACATTAAGCTAATCACTAATAGTAAAGACCAAACTTTTTTAGACATGATAATTCTTTTCTCCTCTTGAATAACGTAATTTTAGTAAATAAGATTTTGAACACTTTGACTTGGATAGAACAGCTAACTTTAACAATCTGACTACTTTTTAAAGAGTGTCAAAATTTCATTTTTATCTATCAAAATGAAATTTTCGCACGCCTTAGCCCTAACCTAAACCTAATTCATGAGATAATAACAAGGCAGCAGCCCCCAAAAGGACAATATCAGCCCCCAAACTACTTACTTCAACATGCGTTTCTTTAACCAAAGCCGCGAAAGCGCGTTTATTTAATTCCTCTTTCAACGGGTCTAGTAACGCATCATTAAAACGAGCAATGGTACCAGCAATTAACACATGCTCAATATTTAACGCACCCACCAAATGAGAAATTGCCAACCCTAAATATCGCCCCGCTTTAGCCAATATAGGATTAAGCGTGGTATCACCCGCTTGAAAAGCCTCCCACAGATGGTCAACCGTAATCTCGTTGATACCTTTGGCTAAGACGAGTAATTTTGCATGAGGGTCTTTTTGGGCTAATAAACGCACTTCTTTCAAAATGGCTTGACTACTAGCAATAGTTTCCAAGCAACCATAATTACCACAACGACATAATTCGCCATTATCGACCACCACTACATGCCCAATTTCGCCCGCCCCAAACCCATCTCCACAAAATAACTGCCCATTAACGATTAAACCCGTCCCAATACCCCGCCCCACCTTAACAACAATAAGGTTATTGACGTTTTTGTATTGCCCAAAGGTGTACTCAGCTAAAGCGGCAATGTGGCTATCATTACCTAAATGAACGGGCAAATTATAACGCTCTTGGAGCAAATCTCGCAGCGGTAAATCTTGCCAATCCATGTTAACTGACCGACGAATAAGACCTTGTTTCGTATCAATTACCCCTGGTATTCCCAAACCAATGCCCAACAACGGGCGGTCTGTTTTGGTGATGAGTTGGTCTATTAAGTGATAGACTAGGTTGAGAGCAGTTTCCCCGCTATGACCATTAATAGGCACAGAAACTCGGTGGCAGATTTGGCCGCGCAAGTTAAGCACCGCCCCCTGCAATCTGCTATTTCCTAAATCCACCCCTATCAAATGACGGGAGTCCACCGCTAAACTGAGCAACGTGGCGGGCTTGCCACCAACAGACGGCGCATAACCAATTTCTTCCACTAACCCTTCTTCCATCAATTCCGCGACGTTGGCCGAAACAGTTGTACGTGTTAGGGAAATAAATCGCGAAATATCCACCCGACTAATTTCTGCATGGTTATAAATGGTGTTAAGAATAAGGCGTTTATTATGGAGTTTGGTTTGCTCGCGAGTTACTTTGTTATCTGATGGTAAGGATTGCATTGTTTATTGCCTAGTTAGTTAGTCTAATGAACTTACAAACCAGATTATAACATGCTTTTTTTATCTTGTCAAGCCCCAATTTATTAGAGTTTATACCGATTAAAAAATTGTGGTCATTTCGTAAGGGCAATGCCTTGTGCTTGCCCTGTTTTGGGCAGGGACAAGCCCTGCCCCTACGAAAATCGTTAAATCGGTATAATGTCTATTAAAAAAGCCACAAGTTTGTAAAAAAACTTGTGGCTTTTTACACCAAATAAATCAGGTGGGGCTTACGCAAAAACCTCACCCCAACCCTCTCCTACATAGGAGAGGTAGCAAAATTTCCCCCTGATGTCGGGGGGATTAAGGGGGGTAGGTTTGATATTTGCGTAAGTCCTTGTATATCAACCCTAATACAACTGTGTTCCTGTAATGACGACCCCATCCGCTAATTCAATTTGTTGAGGGCTACGATTGATTAACTTCACGCGGCCTTGTAAACAGATATTACGTCCAAATTTAAAATCACCTTTAATGGTAAGTTGCTCACATTGGAGTAATGAAGGCGCGCCATGTGGAAATCGTGCCTCTAAATCCGTAATGAGTTTATAATAGCGCGAGTCAAGGTCAATGGCTATTGGGCCTAAAGTACGTTGTGGATTTAACACCACCCGAAAATCAGCCGTTAGAGTATAAAGGTCAGAGCGAATGGCTAAAAAATCATTCGTATTTTTAACTGGGGCAAAGCGTACACGCGGCACGCGCACCGCCTGCGCGCCCTGAAATAAGGCAATCACCGACCCCATGGCCGTTTCCAATTGATAAACTGGGGTAGAACGAGCATCCGTTGGGTCAACAGTTTTACTATTACGAATCATGGGCAACGCCAGAGTGTTGTCACTACTTTGTAATATGGTCTTTAAAGCTGACAAATTCAGCCACAAGTTATTCGTATTAAAATAGGCGTGATACGTAATATTTTGGAAAGTGGCTTGGTCGCTTTCAGGACATTGCGCCGACTCCCGCAAAATCAACTGCCCGTCGCTCAATCGCTGCGCCAAATGCCCCCCTTTTTTATCGGCCTCAGTTCGGTCAGCTACCTCTATGAGAAAAGGCAATTGATTATCGACCAAATACCCCAAAATCGCTTTATCTATCACCGCGCCTAAATTATCGGCATTGGAGACAAAAACATACTCATAACCTGCCTCAAGGAGTTTATCTAACATGCCACTAGTGACTAAGGCCAAATAAATATCCCCATGCCCAGGCGGACACCATTCCAACTCAGGATTACTAGGCCAATGAACGGGACTTAAATCGGCTTGGCTGATTTTGGGAATTTTATGCTGTAAAAAATCAAGTGGAATAGCCCCCCAAAGATTAGGATACTGTTTCAGCAAAGTCAGCGAATCAGCTTGAGTGGCAAAACTGTTCATTAATACTAAAGGAATGCCCGATTGTTCCGCTTGATGAGCCGTAATATCTAAAAAGGTTAATCCCTCTTTAATCGTTAGTAACGATTTAGCCTTATCCAACCCCATGCCCGTCCCCAAACCGCCATTAAGTTTGAGTAACACCGTTTTGGGCAAAGCGGCTAGCCCAATAGATACCAGCTGTTCAGCAAAAGTTTTACTATCAGGCAATTTTCCAATAGGTTTAATGGTTGCTTCAGGTATAAAACCTGTGCCTCCTTCAACCAATTGGTTATAGTAATGTTCAAAATTTTTAGTAACTATATCTGGTATACCTGCACTTTGCATCAGGTGGGCAAAAGGCAAAAATTTTTCCGTTTGTTTAAACATGTTATCCCCCATAACATAAAAAGCCACACAAAATTGTGTGGCTTTTTAAACAAAAAAGTAATACATTAATCTAACAATCACTCAACCAAAATCAATTTACTTTGTGCTATTTAATGCCTTAAGTGCATCATCAACCGACGGATGAAGGTCAGCATACTGAGTTAACCCAACCATGCGAAATATTTTCTGGAAATGCGCGCTCAAACCAGTCATTAACAATTTCTGGTCCCGTTTGCGTGCTTCCGTTACAATGCCGATTAATATTGCGATACCCGCGCTATTAATGTAGTCATTTTCTCGAAAGTTGAAGATAATATTTGTTGCACCATCGGATGAAATGCTTTGGTAGGCTTGGTTGATAGCTTCTTCTGCAAACGTGGTCACGTCTCCAACAAGGTCTATGACAGTGGCAACATCAAAAGACCTCACCGAAACTTGAATTTCATCACTCATTACGTTATGCCTCCCTTATTTTCCGCGCCTGAGCCGCTTTTATCTGATGTATCAGGTTCACTGCCTTCATCTGCGGGGCCTTCATCTGCGGGTATGCGATAGATAACCATACGAAACTGATTACCTTCATCTTCATTATCATCTTCATTTTTAACAAAACCAGCCTCATCAACCAAATTTCGGATGATAAAAAGGCCCATACCCCCCCACCGTTTTTTCTCCTCAATCATGCCACGAATATCAGGAATATTTACGTCGGAAGGTGGAGCCCCGCTAATTCCGGGGTCCTTGATAAGGATGTCAAGTTTGTCATCATCAGCACTCAAGACAACAACAACTTTCATCCGCGAGTCACCACCACTACCATAACGAATGGCATTAGTACAAGCCTCGCTAATAGCCGTTTTGATATCTTCGATTTTTTCTTCTCCGAAGTTCAAACGGCGGGCAACGGTGGCAACAGCTTCACGGGCTATTTTTTCATAGCCCAACTCGCTAGGAATTTTTAGTTCTACGACCCTGTTACTTGGCGGGCGCATGCGCCCTCCTCCCAAAATTAGTTTCTAGCCGATTATACCACAAAATACTATAAAGCAAAATAAGAACTTAGAACTGTTATTCACTCGTTAGCGCGCCAAAAAACTATCTTTGGGTGCTTTATCGGTTGTCCAATTGTCCTCAATTGTTACTTGCTTTTTAGTATCACTCAGCCAGGTTGAAAACTGCTCACGTTTAGCTTGTTCATAATCTGAGGATGATAACTCATGGTCACCACGCTCAACAACTTCAAGCACATGCCAACCAAATTGTGATTCAACTGGCTCATCACCCACTTTACCGACAGGCAATTCAAAAATCGCCTTATCAACGGGTTCAACAAAACGGCCCTTTGACACAAATCCTAAATCACCACCATCGGATTTACTACCAGTATCATCAGAAAATTCTTCGGTTAATTTAGCAAAATCCTCGCCTGCTTTTAACCGTTTAATAACATCCTCGGCTATTTTCTTAGCCTTAGCTTTCGCTTCTTCCTCGGCTTTCGCTTTTTCCTCTGTGCTTAACTCAGGAGTCGCTTTACCGTCAGCAGGTGCATTATCTTTCTGCCAACTTATTAAAATATGGCGGGCATGAGCTTGTAAAGCCTTTTTGGGTGTTGCATCCGAGATGGCTTCGCGTACTTTATCGCTTAAAACCGTTTGACGGATAATTTGGCGATAAGTAGTTTCATCAATACTAACATTTTTATTAAGCACCTGTAACCAATTGCTATATTGAGTAGAAAGTTGGCTACCCTGTATCACATTCAGCGTAGGAGTAGGGCCTGGTAACGGTGTATTTTCGGGTGTCGCCGTTGGCGTAAGCCCTTTAGTAGAGGTCAACGTTGCTTCAGGGGTAAAGGTGGGAGTCGGTGTCCATGAAGCTGCAGTAGTAGTCGCTTGAACTTGAGCCGCTACTGTTTTCTCAGCCGAGGGCTGCGTAATTCCACCCAATTGGCCCGCCATTAAACGATTAATGTATTCATTGACCTCATCATCAGCGACCTTAATACCACGTTTGGTGGCCTCAGCCTCTAACAATTTATCATCAATCATTTGGTCAACCGTTTGTTGGTCAACCACTGAGCGTTGTTGCAAAACTTGGTTCGCCAACTGCTGATAAAATTGAGCAAATTGCTCATTCCCATCTTTTTTTAAGTTTTCCAATTGTTGAGCAATTTGCGTATATTGTTGCTCTAACAAAAATCGCTCATAACGGACACGGTCGCGATATTCACCCACCGTAATTTTAGTACCATTGACCGTAGCAATTGCCGCATTAGGCTCAAGGTAATAAGTTTGTATCAAACCAAATAATAACACTACCGCCACCAAACCAGCCACAACAGCTAAAGCTGTGTAAACGAGGCGCAGTTGTTCTTGTTCTTGTCTGGAGTATGCAATTTGTCTACGGGTTCTAATTTGCTCTTTGGACATAATCCCTCAACGTAAAGGCTTAGGAATTTTGAATGATAGCCCCTTACGTTACTGATATACAAGGAAAGGGCAACCCCAATGGGTCGCCCATTTTATTGCCTACAATATTGGCGGCAACTTTTCTGGTAGTCGCCAACATCGCGAGAGTTTAATTAATCATCACGCTGATTTCGCATCAAGCGCAAATGTTCATTGGTGAAAGGCAATAACGCCATTTGGCGCGCCCGTTTAATCGCAATAGCCGCTTTACGTTGCAATTTTGCGGTGGCTCCAGTTTTACGACGAGGGCGAATACCACCACCCTCACCAATAAAATAGCGTAAGCTATCAATTTTCTTCCAATCAATTTCTTCTATGCGAATAGGGCAAACTTTACGACGGGTGGGGAAAAAACCGGCTTTTTTGTTAGCAAAGTTATTATTTTGTTGCTGATAGCCACCAGGCACTGGTTTTTGGCCGCGCCCACCCTTGCCACCAGGTTTACCACCTCGACGGCCCCTACCACCACCATCATCATCATCATCATCAATATACATCTTAATTTCACCTCAAGGTTAGATACTTTTATGGGTTTCAAAATCTATCGGGTCATCCGTAAACTTAAAAGCCAGAGGTTCACTCTCATCAATTAAGCCATGCGTCCCGTTATGTTTGTCTCTAGGGCCTAAGATAATCATCTCATTAGCCACTACTTCTGTCCGAAAATGGCGTTGACCATGTTCGTCTTCCCAATTACGAGTTTGTAATCGTCCTTCAACGTACACTTGTTGACTCTTAAACAGTTTTTGATTACAAATCTCGGCCAAATTTCCCCAAGTAATCACATTGAACCACTCGGTTTCTTCCCGACGTTGCCCGTCAGGGGCCGTCCATGAACGGCTGGAGGCTAAACTAAATGATGTCACAGGTTTACCAGATGGGGTATAACGCATTTCTGGGTCTCGTCCGACATTTCCAATAACCATTACTTTATTTAATCCTCTAGCCATTTTCCCTACTCTTTTTATGACTTAAATTTTAAGATTTAGTTCTCTTTTTTGAAAACCAAGAAACGTAAAATGTCTTCCGACAATCTGAACTCACGTTCAATTTCTTGCACGGCTAAAGGAGGCAGATTGGCTTCACACAAAACATACGTCCCCTCGCGGTGATTCTTAATCGGGTAAGCCAAACGACGACGACCCCAGATATTCATAGCCGCCACTTCGCCCTGGCCTCGGCCAATATAGCCCGAAACTTTATCTACAATGGCCGTCACACCCTCTTCATCAATATTCGGCTTTATGATAAAAGCCAGTTCATACGGTTTCATTTATTTTTCCTTTCCATGGATTTTAGCCTTTAATCAAAGTTAAAGGCAGAAAGTATAACATTTATCAACAAGTTGAGTAATATATCACACTTGCCGTTTTTGAGCAAAATCAGCCCGCCTAAGTGCAAGTGAAGTGACACGCCCCCTCGTGTTATACTCAATACGGTCAGAAACAGGAGTCAAAATTTAAAGATTTGGACTCCATTATCGCCACGATATTGAGCCATAAGCGAAAGTTCTAATGGTCAAAAACCTGGTCTTAATTCCCTGCTTGCAAAATGGCAATAATCGTCCGTGCATCTGCTATCATGCGCTCGGCCCCTGCTAATTTGATGTGGTTCGCTTGTTGCGCCTCCACTTCATGAATGAACGCTTCTAACTGGTTTATCGCCGTATGTATCTGACCCCGTTCTATTGAATTTTGCGCGGATTCTAACTTGGCATCTAAACTATTCACGATTCCCTGCGCGCCTGGCCCGAATATCTCGCCCAAATCAAATAAAATGTGTTTGGTGCAGATAATTCCCGCCACATCCGCAGGTAACGGAATGTGTTGCACAAAGGTCGTCACCCAATCGGCATAATCCGTGCCTGTTATGGCTACGGTATGATCGCCCAACTCCAGATACATCAAATTGAAATCTTCATCAACAGGTACACCATCTACCGTCACCACTACGTCATGCAAGCCTGAAACTAAATCCCGAATGGTATAGCCCAACGCGGTATCACAGCGACTCAATCGTTCTGCATCTATTTCCACAATGGGCGTGGTCAAATCTATTTTGAAGGTGGCTGTTTGCACAGGTTCAACATTACCAAAGTTATCCTCAGAATAGTAATGAATGGCACGGTTGCCTTCTAGCGAGAAGGTGAAGGGTTGGCTATATTGTAACCAATTTATCGCCTGACGGTTTGTAACCATTTGCAACGTGGTGAAACGATAAAAGGTGGTGACCGAAACGGGCGGTGTCGTCACAAAGGTAAAGGTTAGGGGAGTCCGATACCACTCTTGACTACTACTAAGTGTGCCACTGATGAGCAACTGTGTTCGGAAGGTTTGGGGGCTTTCGGTACAAGTCACAAAATGGGCTTGGGTGGGGATACCACCCATGACAATTGGCAGATAGGTGGGAATCTGGGTCTTTTTTATCACTCGAATCGCGAGATTAACTTTGACCGTACAGTTTTTAGGGTTATTACTCTCACGTAAGATAATGTAGCCTGTCTCGTCACGGGTTGGTAACGCCCCAAAAACATCACCTATATAAAGCGTTAAGGGGCTACTTTGGCTTACCTCCCCTTGTAAAGCGGACACCTGAAAATAGCTGCCTTCCAACCTGGCTACTTCCCAAGCTACCTTGCCTGTTCCCACATTCATTAACGATAAGGTTAAGCCATAGTTCTGGCCTGTAGGGGAAATCATTCCTGAGAGTTGGGTCGTGTTGACCGCTAGACGAGGTGTGGCCTCACGATAGTAGAAATTGAACTCTTGGCGGGTGGTGTTGCCTGCGTTATCGTAAGCTACGAGGTAAAATTGATAGGCTTTACCCTGTTCTAAGGGCAAGTTAGCAAGGGTATATTGCGTTTGCTCAGGCAAGAAAGCTGCTATATTACTATCCCCATCATCGGCAACTTGATAAAGTTGCACAATACGCGGCCCGCTGTCCACATCACGGAAGTACCACTCTATCGTTGGCAAACTGTCTTGCCAATAGTTATGTAAAGCTAAGGTAAATGTTGGTGGCCTACGGTCTACGTCATAGTCGTAATGAATTTCCTCCTATTTTGGGGATAGGTATACAAATGATACCCTACATTTAGTTGTTGACCATTACAATTTAAGTCCCAGGTCTGGTGCCCCGTATTCTGAACGACTAAACCGAAAGCATATGAGGTATCATAACTCAAAATTAAGGGGGCAGTTCGTTGATCATTCAAGGTACGTGGAATTTGTCCTTCCGAAATGTTTAAGCTTAAGATATTAAATCGCCAATCGTGTGAGGGGCGTGGCTCCATGCCCACAAATTCAATTTGGGTTAGGTAATGGGTTAAGAGTTGTGAAGCATTATAGGGCGGCAACAAACCAATGTCATTTTGTCCGATGGCATAATGGTTGGCATTAATTTGTGCTAGACCTCGAACATGACCAACATTGTCATGGTAAAACCCCGCTGGATCATAAATGCGTTTGTGGGGTGCCATGACTCCATCGGTATCTTGGTCATAATCAGCCGTCCATCTTTCGGAGGTATTGCGATATTGAGCATCAAATAGGCGGTCATTGTAAGCTAGAGTAACGCCATCAGTATCATCAATGGCCTGTTGGTAACGGTCTATCTCGGCTTGTCCCATATTGGGAAGGCGAAGCCAATTATTGCGTACTAGCGGGTTATAGACTTGTTTATTATCATCATCCATTCCGTAATGTATCACTTGGTCCACTTCAACTGGAAAATAACGACAGTTATGATAGGCCACGGTGCGGGCTAAAATTGCCATGGCGCGTAAGGTTTCGTCGTCAACAGGGCTGAAATGCGGAACGACAGGTGCAACTTCGCCCATTAACACGCCCAACAGATAATTGACATAAGTTTGTCCGTTATCTTCCACCTCACCTGTGTTAAAGGGAATGGATAGGGGACGGTCAGGGTCAGTGCGGTTAAATTTTGTGTCTGGGTTGTCTAGTTGGATCCAAATATTATCAGATTGGGGTGGACAGTCAGTAAGAGGGTCTTGGGCATGTACTACTATTGGAAAGAGATAGAACATGCTTCCTACTAAGATGAATAGTAAGACGCGGTTAGGTAAATAGCTCATCATGATTCTATTTCCCTCCTTCCAGCGTAAGGGTGGCAATCCAAGGCTTTTTATCTCCTTCGTGGCTATAGATAATAGCCTTACCCGATGGAGACCAAAGTATATTGCCATTGACTAGGCCATGTTGGGTCAACTGCCCCAAACCGTTACCGTCAGATTTGATTGCGTAAACATTCTTAATATCTGGACTTTCCCAATCGCGCATCTCAAAAGCAAGATATTGACCATCAGGCGACCAAACGGTAGAGGCAGGGGGAAAATCTCGTATTAAAGGGATTGTAGTGATTATTTTACCTGTTAGATCACTAATACGAATCTCATAACGATATGAATCGCCATTGAGTATTACAAAAAGAAAGCGGTCACTTTGCCGCGACCATGGTTCACGACCAAATCCCACAATACCACCATATTCCAGCTTAATCACCTCTATGGGGCTGTGGCCTGCCCCTATTTGCTTCAGGATTACTGTATCTCCTCTTTCCCAAATTCCCCATTGGTTGTCAGGCGAAAGTTCTAGATGACTTCCTTGCCCCACTGGCGGACTGTATTGTTGAAACTCATCAATAATTGTTTGGTCAATTTGGGGATAAGTGTAAGTGGTTGGGGTAATGGTCTGTTGACTCATGGAATATTGCCAATAAGTCGCAGGTGAATAGCCTGATTCCAAAATCACCATATCCTCGCTTGGCCAAGCCACTATTTGGACATTGCCAATCCCCATTGTGGTAATCAGTTCAGGGGAAAGCAAAGGTTCATCACTAACCAAACGCACCGCAGGTATAATGGTTGGGCTAGGAGTCACAATCGGTGTGGGAGTGTAAGTTGGCCCAATGTAGCCAGGCAAAACATAAATAGGATTACCCATAAAATCCGTGCTAACGGGAGAGGGCATGGGAAAAGGTAAATGGCTGTAATCCGTGGTTGGGGTGGCTGTGGGTTCAGGCATTTGGGTAGGGGTAACTTGGGGGGTAATAGTTTGGGTAATGGGAAACTCAAACGCAGTACCGACAGGAGTCACTTGGGCTAGGGTAGCGGGTTGATTGGTGGGGAGAACTAACCAGAATAGCAGGCTGACTAACCCCAGGAGGCTGGCCAGGTAGAGTAAATTTTTGAGTGAATTTTTGCGCCAAGTGGTTTTGGGCTGTGCGGGTGGTTGAGGAGGTTGTCCCTCAGGCTGAATAGGTTGCTTACTATTAGGTTGTTTCATTTGTTCTGACATTTGTTTAACTCCTTAATTTAGGTCAATTAGATATGCAAAAGTCCAAGTCTTCAGATTTGGTTACGGCAAATCTAAAGATTTGGACTCCAAAAGCGCAATTTCTGCCCGTCTTGAGTATAACACGAGGGCATGCTAACTCCTCAGTAAAGAAACTATATTACTCCACCGATTGCACCCCATTTTTCACCTTGCCGTTTAATAAAACAGAACC
>JAIFLK010000118.1 GCA_020049115.1 Chloroflexota bacterium
ACTAAACTTAATAATCCTGCCACCCCTATCAGGCGGCGGAACGGGGCCAGTAGCCTCGTTCTTCCTATGTCCTGCTTCCTATTTTCTAACATGTTTCTCCATAAAAACATATATAACAACGCTTCAAAGGTCAATTCCTCAAGGTCGTTGTGATAACCAATAGGGTTTATACCGATTAAAAAATTGTTGCCATTTCGTAGGGGCAATGCCTTGTGCTTGCCCCGTTTTGGGCAGGGACAAGCCCTGCCCCTACGAAAATCATTAAATCATAAGGTCTAATAATTGACCCTCATTGACCCAAAGGGCTTTTTCGTAGAGACAGGGCATGCCCTGTCTCTACGTTTTGTGAAACGGATATTTAGCGCAATAGCCGTTCATTCCTTAAGCCGTTGTACTGTTTTGCGGGGGCTATAGCGTTTCTATTTTTATCTCAGTACAACGGTTAAGACGATAGTCATTGGTCAAAAAAACGTCACACTGAGCAATAATCGCCGCGCTTAAATGAATGGCATCAGGGGTTTTGAAGCCGTAACGCGCCCTCATATCTGTTGCTAGGTCAATGACCGTTGCTGACAAAGGCACAATTTCATGGATTACATGCTTAAAATAACTGTCAAAAGCCGCGACCAAATTAACCTTGCCCTCACGCCAGGGTTTAACCCGACATTCTAAGCGGGACAATTCACTCACGCCAGGGTTTAACCCGACATTCTAAGCGGGACAATTCACTGCAAAGTTGAATGACTTCATTTGATGCAAGTCGCGCCTCTAGTTTTGAACTATAAGGTTCAACTTCTTCAATGAGATAAATCAGCGGGGCCGAGTCAAGATAATAACGCAAAGTTATGTCTCCCAACTGTCGCGTTCGGCTTGAATTTGAGCATCAATCGCCGCTTTAGAACGGGGTTGATAGCCACTATGACGCAACTGCTGGCGAATTAAAGCTAATTTATCTTGAAAGGTTAGCTGAGGATTAGCTGAACTTAAGTTCTGATTAAATCGCCCACGCAAAAAGGCCACAAATTCAGCCAAAAGGTTTAGGCTTTCTAAGGGCAAAAAATCCAAACTTGTCGTAATTTCAGTTTTTAAGATTTGAGCATTTGGCATAGTAACGTGACTCCTTTGAATCGTAATTATACTCAATTTAATCCCCAGGTCAATTTCAACTGTTTTTCAAGTAGAGGACTTATGCAAACACCTCACCCCAGCCCTCTCCTACGTAGGAGAGGGAGTAAAGTCTCCCCCCGATGTCGGGGGGGGATTAAGGGGGGTAGATTTGGTTTTTGCGTAAGTCCTGAAGTAGAGACAGGGCATGCCCTGTCTCTACGTAATCCTACCCCCGCCGCATGAGCCACGCGCCCGCGCCCATGAGCATCATGGATACAGCTACCATGCCCGCCGTTGTCGCCACAGGATAGCCCGCGCTTGGCGTAATCAATTCTGCTACGCCACCGACGGCAGCGGCAACGGCGGCGAAGGGAGATTCATACGCGCCGATGTCTATGCCTGTCCCTGATGGACGGGCCGTACCTCGTTGGTCGGTGGTGGGCGCGCCAGTGCTAGTACCTTTATCTACGGCGGGGCTGCCTGCTTGCAACGGATAAACCAGGGTGCCACCCAAGCCGCTATTATTGGCCGTGCCTAATTTGGGGTCGCCACTGAACGCGGGTGAGCAGGTGTTATCCTCAATGAGGTTAGAGGTATTCGTGGTAATCGCAATCACACTTGCACAATCGGGACCCGTGCTATAAGCAATGATATTGTTAATCATGGTCAGGGGACTACTGATATTAGCCACAGTGCCATTCGGCGCCACCACAGCAGTATTGACGTTATAGGCAAAGGTGTTATTTACTAACCGTATGGCAGCAGTGCTAAAATCTATCGCCGCGCCCGAAGGAGCCGTGTTGTTATTGAAGGTGCTGTTGGTGATGGTGGTAGCAATAATCGTTTCAATCGCGCCGCCAAGATCTAAGGTCGTGGAATTATTGCTGAATGATGAACTCTCTATAGCCAGACTGGTGCCACCACGGGCGGAAATCGCGCCGCCGCTGTCACGAGAGGTGTTACCACTGAATGTACTGCTACTGACCGTTAAAGAGCCGAGGTAATGTATAATCGCGCCGCCGCCATCAGTGCTTTGGGTGTTGGTAACGACGTTGTTGGTAAAGGTGCTTCCGCTAATCGTCAACGCGGCTTGATTGGAAATGGCTCCGCCAGGCATGCCAGAACCCCCATGGTTGCCTGTAAAAGTAGAATTGCTGATATTCGCGGTAGACCCTGCCCATGTACTGATGGCTCCCCCAACGGATTGAATATTACTATAACCCCCCACATTGTTCGTAAAGGAACTGCCACTAACAGTCAGGGTAGCTGCCGCCGCTTGGTGGATAGCTCCCCCACTTCCTATCGCTTGATTGCCCGTAAAAATGCTACCATTGACCGTCAAGTTGCTTTGGGTGTTGATAGCCCCGCCGCTGTTACTAGGAGCATTAGCAACCGCAGTGATTATATTTTCCGTAAAGGTGCTATCGTTGACCGTTAAACTGGTACCCGCCGCGGTATAAATTGCGCCGCCACCATTAAGAGTAGTAACCGTATTTCCCGTAAAGATACTATTGTTGTTGACCGTTGCGGTACCACCCGCGACAAAAATTGCGCCACCCCCATCACTAGCCGTATTGCTGGTAAAGGTGCTATTATTGACGGTCAATGTTCCTGTTCCCCTTATTTCGATGGCTCCGCCCGTTACAGCTGTGTTACTAGAAAAGGTACTATCATTAATCGTTAAAGTTGCGTCAACAATTTCAATAGCCCCACCAGCACCGCTGGTACTATTATTGCGAAAAATACAACGATTGACGGTAATATTGGTCGTTGCCCCAATAGCATTTAACCCACCTCCGCCAAGATCATATCCGTCCTCAATCGTCACATCATTTAAAATCAAGGTAATACCCCCAATGTTTACTTGAATGACTCTGTCGGAAGCTGCGCCTTGATTGCGGATAATGGTCAAACCCGAACCTGCCCCTTGAATAGTTAAGGTGCCACTGGTGGCGGAAATATCTAAGTCACCAATCGTGTCAGGACCACCACCACCTGCACCCGCTAGCTGGTATGTGCCTGCGGGTAGGGTAATGGTGTCATTGCCTGTGCCAGCAACACAATCACCCCCTGTCGTCTGCCCTGCCGCATTAAAATTAGCAATCGCTTCTCGTAAAGTACATAAACCATTACTACCTGTGACATTATCGGCGGTGCTATTCACGGTAATGGCTGCCGCATACGCGGGCTGGGCTTGGGGCCATAAAAGGAACATGGCCGCTAGAGCAGTTAAAAGTAATACGGTTGAATATTTAGTTTTTTGAAACATGTCATTCTCCTAAGATTTTTGAGCTAGAAATAAGCCATTAGAGGTTAATGAAACCGCCCTAGCCCGTGTTGGGTTGATAAATGAGTTTCATCATAGGGGTATTTTTTTTTTGCAAATTTTCATTAAACTAATTACGAAATTACTTTAGTTGGGCTGAAGTCGCTGCCGTAGGCATTGAGCAGCGGGGGGAATCAAAAAGCCCTGATAGCGTTTCAAACGCTATCAGGGCTAATGTAATTTCTTATTGTTGGCTATGAAATGAGGCTTCTTATTTCTTGCATCACATCCACTAAATTTGGCTCATCACTCTCAATAACTTCCGATAGGACATGTTTGTGATGTGGAAAAGTAGCCAGGTGAGCATGGTGTAGGGCATTATCATAGCGAAAAATTAACTCTTGCTTTTCATTCATGTAATGATAACGATATTTTATTTTGGGGCTACGTTCCACATCCTTAACCTCAGCAAATTCCAGCGTGCTATCATTCACAAAGCGAATCACGCCTTTAATAAAACCTTGTTGCTCATTGTAAACCTTTTTAGTCACAGAATAGGACGCAACAATTCGCAAAGAAGAAATGAGCGTTTCAATTTCTTGAAAATAGCTTTCAATCATATCAACTCTCGTAACCTTTGTTGATTACTTAACAACATTTCATAAATCCCCGCCCAGAGCAAATAATCTTCCTCGTCATCAATGTCACCTTGCGTGAAGGCTTGATAAAAGGTCGCGGTAGAAAGAGTATATTTTTGTTCAAAGGCTCTCATGTCCAATTGAATCTCTTTGATGGCTTTTTTAAGCTGTAACATTTCAGCCTCAATCACCCGCCGCGCAAAGAACTCATGGCTTTGGTATTGTTGGAGAACCTTTTGTAATCGTTCTGCCGTTTGCGGTTGCAAATCCATTAATACAGTCATAATTCCCTCCCTACCGTTGGCTACCCAACGAGGACATGATTTTGCGATTGAGCAGCAGTTGTAAAAATTGCTGTTTATGTTGCTTATCGGTCAGCAAATTAGCCTTACGCATGGTTTCAACGTAGGCTTTTTGCAAATAAGCATACGCCATATCGGTGCGCTTGAGTGCCATCAAAATGCGTCCATGCCGATAGAGAATCTCGGCGGCGGAGATTTGCGGCGATTGCAGATAGACCAATGGCTCTAACATATCCACTGCCATTTGCGAACTTTTCTGCGCCTCATTGAAATTGCCTAATTCATAAAACCCCGCGCCCCGTAGGTAATAGCCCAATAACTTATGTTCCACATAATTACCCTCTGTTGCCAAGCTAATAATCCGATTACTCAGCCGAATCGCCAAACCCAAATGACTTTCCTCGCCCAGCCAACGGTTATAAGCTGACAATGCTTCATAACACTGTAACATCAGTGTCGGGTCTTTATATTCCTCCGCCAATTGACGCGCCTCCTCAAACAAGGCCGCCGCTGGTTTATGCTCCTGCAAATCCCCCGCCGCCGAACGGGATGAAACAATATGTACCAAGCCAATGGAAATGAGGGCTTGAATTTTGCCGCGCCGATGATGAGCATTGACAAAAATTGTTTGGGCTTCCTGGTAGCAACGGAGGGCTTCTTCAAAATTACCCAAGTTATACCACGCATCACCCATGTTATAGAAATGCCAACCCATTTGTAAGGTCGCGCCCAAACTCTCTGAAATGGCTTTGGCCTCCCCATATCGTTTAAGAGCCAATTCATAATCGTTCACAAAGAGAGCCAATTTACCCAACCCCCACAGCGTCCAGGCTTCCTCCAACCGATTGCCAATTTCGCGACAAATCTTAAGGGCTTGGTCAAAATAGATGGCTGACCGTTCCGTATCATGTAAGGTATCGGCATAAATATGCCCGACCAATGTGGTCAGTTGTGCCTCACGGTCACGAGCCTTCAAATTTTGGACAATCACCAGGGCTTGCGTGGCGTAATTCATGCTGTCAGGATTACGTTGCGTCCATAATAAACGGGCAATCTGCTCTAAACAACGGCTCTCGCCTGCTTGGTCTTTATTTTCCCGCGCCACCGTCAATCCTTGCTCGGCCACCTGGCGAGCTTGCGCTAATTGCCCCGTTTGCCAATAATAATCTGCTGAAAGCGACATGACCTCCACTTGACGTTCAGGTTCTTGTAATATTTTAGCCAACTCCTCCAGCGTTTCCAAGGTTAGCAACTCCCGCTTACGGTCGCTCATGAGGTTCAAAATGGTGCGCTCTTCGCTGAGTAATTTGAACTGCTCGGTTAAATTATTGCGTAATATTTCGCCTATTAAATCGGGGGCAATATCCTCTAAAATTTCTCGCGCCTGACTAAAATAATCCACCGCTTCGGCATTGGCATAAATTTTTTGCGCCGTCTCGCCCGCTTGGTGCAGATAAGGCACCGCTTTTTCATCTTGCGCCCCTTCAATAAAATGGTAGGCCAACACCGCAGGATTACTCAAACTGCCCTCGGCATGGAGGGTTTGCATGGCTGCCGCAATTTTACGATGTAGTTGCCGCCGCCGTAACGGGCGCAAATCTTCATAGAGCGTTTCCCGAATGACCGCATGTTGAAATTGATAACTTTGCCCCAATTGTGGCTCAATCAACTGAGCGCGCATCGCCTCATCAATCGCTTGCTGCACCGTAATGGCATCATGTTGGTTGGCGCGTGAGACCAAATCTAAATTAAAATTACGCCCAATCGCCGCCGCGAGTTGTAATATATTAAGCGTTGGTTTATGAATCCGTTCTAGTCGCTGACCGAGAACTGCCTTAATACTACCAGGCACGTGCAGCCGATTTTGGTCGCGTTGCTCCCACCGCCCCTCTTTTAACACAATTTGCCCATCAACCGCCAGCCCCTTCACCACCTCTTCAATATATAACGGATTGCCTTCCGTTGCGGCATAAATCGACTCGGCAAAAGATTTGCTCACCGTGCTGCCTAACAGAGCCTCTAACATTTGAATGGAGGTCGTTTCAGGCAACCGCCGCATCCGCAAATCATTCATCAAATGTTCCTGATTGAGCGCGGCCATGAAGCGATTTATCGGGCTGGCATAGCTCAAACCGACATCCCGATATGCCCCCACAATGAGCAGCGAGGTATTGGCGGCTTGTTGCACTAACATTTGTAATATATCTAAACTACCAGGGTCAGTGAAATGTAAATCATCTACTAATAACAAGGTGGGTTGTTCGTAGGTCAATTGTAAGATGAATTTCGTAATCTGTTCTAATAGGCGCGCTCGTTCCGCTTCGGGTTTAAGAGGCGGATTGGGCGGAATATAACCCATTTTTTCGCTCAATTGCGGGATAAATTTCACCATTTCGCCCGCAATCAAGCCCGACATTTGCCGCCGTAGCACTTGGGGCGTTTGCTCTTGGATATATTTTGTGAGAATGTCAGTAAATATGGCGTAAGGTCGGCCTAAATCTTGCTCCTGCGCCGTATCTTGCAACACATACCCATCCCGCAAACTAGCATAAACTTGTAATTCTCGTAATAAACGGGTCTTGCCAATGCCGCCCTCACCCGACAATAAAATGAAGGCTTGCTCACGCTCTTCGCCCAAACAGGTCATGTCCCAAAATCGTTTAAGTTGGGTCAACTCATTGGCACGGCCAATCATTTTGCCCCGCGCAATGCGGTCAAGCAAGGCTTGATGCGTAATAGTTCGTTCAGCCGATACTTCAGGCGCGTTGATGGGATATTGACGGGTCGGTTGGGCTGCTTGCACCTGACTTTGTTGTTGAGCTAAGACTAAGGCTAAATCTTGCCGCACTTGGGTGGCACTAGCATACCGTTCGGCGGGTTTTTTCGCCAGTAATCGTAAGATAATCGCTTGTAAATTGGCAGGAATATTAGCATTATAATGTTGCGGCGGCACGACGGGGGCATGAATATGTTGAGATATTACGGTCAAGGGGTCGTCATCGCTAAAAGGCCGCCGCCCCGCCAAAAGTTCATACATGATAACGCCCATGGCATACAAATCTACTCGATGGTCGCCTGGCTCACCCAACGCCAACTCTGGCGCAAGGTAAGAGGCCGTTCCCGCCACCAAACCCGCTTGCGTTAAGCGAGATTGCCCCTCAATCCGCGCCAAGCCAAAATCCATCACCTTAATTTGATGGTCAGGTGTCACCATGACATTTTCGGGTTTCAAGTCCCGATGAATGACCGAGTTGGCATGGGAATATTCTAAGGCAGCTAACATGCTGTCAATAATCGGTAAGGAAGTATCAAACGGCATGAGGTTAGGACTATAACTATTATCTAACGCCCACAAATCTTGCCCAGGAATATATTCTATCACCAAATAGGGACGGCCATTATCCTCTGCGTAGTCATATAGCGTAATAATGTTAGGATGGTTCAGCCGCGCCACTGAGCGTGCTTCGCTCCGAAAACGCTCCAATTTATCGGCAGCCATGCCACTCGCGCCCATATTTAACACTTTAATCGCAACTGTCCGCTTGAGTTGCTCATCGTGGGCTTTGTAAACAATGCCCGCCCCGCCCTCGCCTAACTGTTGCTCTAACCGATACCGTTTGTTTAATACTGAGCCGACGTTAATCGGCGAAGGGGTGCTTTGTCGTCTAAATAAGTTCATAGTTATATCCTGCCCTGGATAATTAAGAATTAGGAATTAAAAATGAGAAATTAACTTACCGCGTGGGCTGAAAGTTTATGACTGTATTGTATCACACCCCGCGACTTTTTGTAAAACAGCCCCATGAACGCAATGAGGTGGTTTAGCCTGGAGTCCAAAGCGGTACGCTTTGACCGACTGCTCAAAGCGTACCGCTTTGGACTCCATGATTTTTAGCATAGACAAACGGGGTCATTCATGCTAAAATAAGCGTCTATCCATTTAATATTCACGAAATGCGAAATTTGTAATAAGGAGTTACACATGAAATCATTTAATCAATGGTTGACGGAAGAAGTCGAGGATCAATTCAATTTGAAACGGCATGAAACTTTGCCCCATTTAGAGCAATGGCTGGCCGCGCCGATAACGCTGACGGAATTACAAGAACAGCAATTAGAGATATTACAAAAAAAGTTGCGTCATTTTGTGGAGGCTTGGAATGAGGCCGAATTGAAGATGCACTTTATTAGTTTGTTAATTAATCTCGTGGATTATGAAACAGAACATTACCATGCTTTTGCCGAACGCCCCATGAGCCTAACCATCGGCAAACAAAAAATTAAGGGTGTGGTGGATTTATTAATAGCGCAAGGTTGGCAAATTCCTAAACAACCTTTTTTTTGTCTGCATGAATATAAACCGAGTGTTCCCTCCTCCGAAGACCCGATTGGGCAGACGCTTATTGCGATGGTCGTGGCGCAACATCTTAACCAAACACCCCGCCCCATGTATGGCGTTTGCGTGGTGGGGCGATTCTGGTATTTTTTAGTGTTAGTTGAGCAAGATTACGCCATTAGCTTGGCATATGATGCCACGAAAGATGATTTGTTTAAGTTAGTGGCAATTTTACTGTATCTGAAAGTGTTAATTCAAGCGTAAAGGTTCAACCATGTCAAAATTAACTCCCCAAGAATTTATAGACCGATGGCAACAGCCTGGCTTACTGGAAATGACGGAAAGTCAACTGGCGCAAACCCATTTTAACGATATTTGCGCCCTGGTTGACCACCCTGACCCCATTGGCTTTGGGAATAAAGAGATATTTAGCTTTGAATTTGCCAATCTCAAACCCGACGGGCGCAAAGGCCGCGCCGATGTCTTCTATCAAGGCCGCTTTATTTGGGAGTATAAAGGCTTCCATGCCAACATGGATAAAGCCTACGAACAATTACTTTTGTATAAAGATGCGTTAGGCAATCCACCTTTACTCATTACGTGTGATATTTACACAATTATTGTTCATACCAATTATACCAACACCGTCAAAAAGCGTCATATTATCACCTTTGAAGAGCTTAACGGAGATGGGTTAGATAAACTTAATATTATTTTTAATGGCTCATTGAGTGAAATTGAGGCCATGTTCAAGCCCGAAGAGACACGGGAATATATCACTAAAACAACTGCTAATCAGTTTATGCACCTTGTGGACGGGGTGAGAAATCATCTGAAAGGCGAACACCTTACTTTTGATAACGAAGAGCAAGCCCATTTTTTCATTCGCTTATTATTTTGCCTTTTTGCCGAAAGCATCGGGCTATTGCCTGACAAACTCTTTACTAAAATTGTCGAACATTCGATGGATGAGGTAACGGATGTGCAATTTTTTGTAAAAGTGCTAACTAATTTGTTCAATGCCATGCACGATGGAGAACCCTTTGGTTACTATCGTATTCCTCATTTTAATGGGGGCTTGTTTGATAATGATTTTGTGCCACCGAGTTTACCCACCTCATTAATCAAAGAGCTACTCACTGCTTGCCGTTATGATTGGTCACAACTTGAGCCTTCGGTTTTGGGGACGCTCTTTGAGCGCATTTTGGATACGACCAAACGGCATCAAATTGGCGCGCATTACACCAGCAAAGCCGACATTGAACTTATTATTAAGCCTGTCTTAATGCAGCCGTTACTTGATGAATGGCAGAAATTGAAAGGCGAGGTCATGTTGCTGCTTCATCGCGGTGAGCAGGCCAGAGCCTCTGCCATATTACAAACCTTTGCCGCTAAAATAGCGGCCATGCAGGTGCTTGACCCCGCGTGTGGCAGTGGTAATTTTCTTTATATTGCGTTACAACATCTGCTTGATTTGCAAAAAGAGGTCATTGTTTTGGCAGAAAGATATGGTTTACCTGCCATACCCTTAACGGTTAGCCCGCAACAATTGCATGGCATGGAGCTTAACATTTATGCCCATGAATTAGCGCAGATTACGGTCTGGATAGGGTACATTCAATGGCGATATGAGAACGGTTTAGAAAAATTGCCCACGCCCATTTTGCGCCCATTGGATACCATCAAGCGCATGGACGCAATTTTGGGCTATGATGAGCAGGGCAACCCTTACGAACCCGAATGGGTGGCCGCTGATGTCATTATTGGTAATCCGCCCTTTTTGGGTGATAAAAAAATGCGGCTGGAGTTGGGTGATGAATACGTAGAAAAATTACGTAATTTTTATAGTGAACGTATTCCTGGGCAAAGTGATTTGGTGTGCTACTGGTTTGAGTTGTCTCGCGCTATGATTGAGCGAAAAAAGGCCAAACGGGTGGGGTTATTAGCCACGCAAGGGATTCGCGGTGGGGCTAATCGGGTGGTTTTGGAGCGCATTAAGGCCACAGGCGATATTTTTATGGCTTGGTCAGACCGAAAATGGGTTTTGGCGGGGGCTACCGTGCATATTTCTATCATCGGTTTTGATGACGGCCATGAGCGTAAGAAATTTTTAGATGGTCGCTCGGTGAAACAGATTCATGCCAATTTAGCTAATCAGCTTAATTTAACGTTGTCGCAGCCTTTGGCTGAAAATTTGAATTTGACCTTTATTGGCGTACAAAAAAATGGCCCCTTTGATTTAACTGAGACTCAAGCGCAAGCCATGTTAAGTAATCCTGTGAATAATGACGTAATCAAACCCTGGATAAATGC
>JAIFLK010000395.1 GCA_020049115.1 Chloroflexota bacterium
TGGAAAATTTTAATGGCTAACAGCGTGACCAATGTTTATATTTTGGAAGGTGGGGTTAACTGTTGGCTAGACGTTTTTGGCCCTCAACAACGCACAACCTGCGCCGATGAAACCCTCTCGGCAGAGAGTTTGCGTTACAGTTTCACCGCCGCCCTGGGGTCTAATCAGGTGGCGGCTGAACCTGATAAAAAGGGATATGAAGAATTGAAATACACGCCTAAAGTGAAGTTACAGCAAAAGAAGGCCGCGAAGGGCGGTGGTTGCGGTTAATCTGAGTAGCTGTGCAAAAATTTTCCAGACTACCAATGTCTTGACGACATCGGAAGTCCAAGAGGACAGAAAACAAAACGGGCATGTCTCAATAAAGACATGCCCGTTCACATTTCACTTCTTACTTCTCACCTCTTACTTCTCACCTCTTACTTCTCACCTCTTACTTCTCACCTCTCACCTCTCACTTCCGTCTCTTCCGCCCAAATTTATCATCACTCGCCATCATCACCATCAACGGCTGAAATGTGGCAATCGGGCGCACCAAATCCATTTGCTGCGACATAACCACCGCGGGGTCTTTATAGGCTTGCGGGGCTTCATCCACCCCCGCATCAGGATTCAGCAATTCCACCCCTTTCTGCTTAAGGTAGGCATCCCGTTGACTACGCGTAATTAAATTCTTAGTTGCCGTCCGTGAGCGTGGCCGCCCCGCCCCATGGCTGGACGAATTAAGCGACTCCTCATTGCCCAACCCCACCACAATGTACCCTTTATCGGCCATCGTGCCAGGAATAACCCCTAACACGTCTAGCCCCGCGGGGGTCGCCCCTTTGCGGTGAACAATCAACTCCTGCCCGTTATAAAGCTCTTTCCAGGCAAAATTGTGGTGATTTTCCACAAATGCGGCTACCTCTAACCCCGCGTCCGCAATGACCGTTTCATGGATGGTGCGGTGATTGGCGGCGGCAAAATCACCCGCCACACTCATCGCCAGCCAATATTCCTGCCCCGCCTCCGTATCCAAATCAAGCCAGGCCAATTGCTCATATTGCTTGGGCAATTCAGGGTGCAACTCCTTCGCCACCCGCGTGTAATGCTCCGCAATGGTTGCGCCCACGCCGCGTGAACCCGAATGGGTCACAAAGCAGAGTCGCTCGTCACCCACCTGCAAACCCAAACGGGGAATATCCTCCAACACGGTCAAAGCAGCCCACTCCGCAAAATGGTTAGATGTGCCAGATGTCCCCAATTGGCGCACCGCTTTATCATATTGGTGGCGCAAAACAGAAGACTCCCGCCAGCGCGGGTCATCTAAAATTTCATGCTGCCGCCGACGGCCTGGCTGCCATTCGCCATCACGTTCGCCAATGCCAAAACGAGTATTAAATGTAAGGGCTTTCTGCAATCGCTCCCGCTGAGATTTCAACATGCGCGGCTGCTCCTCAAAAATGGTCAAGCGCATCCGACAAGCAATATCCATGCCCACGCCAAAAGGAATCACACTATTCACCGTCGCCACCACGCCGCCAATCGGCAAGCCATAACCAGGGTGTCCATCAGGCATAAGAGCCGCCGATTGGGAAATGGGCAGATGAGCCGCATTCGTCAATTGCTGTAATGTCTCAGGTTCAAAATAATCGCCCCATAACCGAAATGGCACGGGTGTTGCCCGAATCGGAGATGGAGGCACCGCCTCCAAAACCGCCAATTGAATGAAGGGTTTCGCCAACACGCCATACAACGGGTCATTTTGATAATCGGCAGGGGTGAGGCGCACCTGATTTAATCGGCTTAATATTTCATTATAATTGAGCTTGTCTTGCGCTAATTTCTCCGCAAGCTCCAACGCCACACCCAGGGCAGGGCCAGGTTGCCACCCCTCCGCTAATAAATCACGCCCCGTAATTTTAGTTTCATCTGTCATCATATTATCCTTTGTTATTTGTCATTGGTCATTGGTCACTGGTCACTGGTCATTGGTCACTGGTCATTGGTCATTCTACAAGAAACAAATGACTAATGACAAAGGACAAAGGACAAATAACTATTGACCAATGACAAACGGCCAATCCATATTACGGTCATTTACAAATTGATACTGCACGGGATAGGCCGCTTGAATTAATTCAATATAACGGCGCGGCTCTAGGTCGGCCTCTTTCAGCCCTAGCCGCAATAATACCTGAGCCACTTCCCGCCGCGCCTCCGCTATTTCTGCCTCATTATTACATAAAATCTCCAACTCAGCAAAATACCCCAGATGTTCCACGTCATTCAACTCCACATGCACCCGCCCCACTTCATACACTCGCGAGATTTTGCGCTTGACCACAAAAGGTTCAAAGCCAAAACGGTCGGCAAATTGATAAAAGGCATGGGCATCATCCACCACAAATTCAATCTCATCATTCACTTCCACCCCGCCACTTTGCAGCAGATTTTTGAACGTGACCACCGCCTGCCCGCCCTCGCGCCGCAAACGATAACGGTCAGTCGGCATGGCGCGACCATCGCCGCGTGGCCGAAAATAGACATCTTCCTTGTGCGTTTCCTTAAGAAATGTACCGATTTGGGCTGCCTGCGCCTCAATTTTCGTGGGGTTAGTTAAATACGCTTTTAATTCAACTTCGTAAGCCATAGTTCATCACTCCGAGATATATTTTTCAAGTAGATTCAAAATTTCGTCATCTTCAAAATTATAAGCTAAATCAAATAGCTTGGTGGCAAAAGGTTTATAACGCTCGTCCAGAGCCTCAATCCGTTTCGCCTCGGCCTGTAACCGTTGCATGTTACCCACCACCGCCAAACTTAAGAGAACTTTCAACTCAGACGGGGGCGGCAGAATGAAGCCAGGCTGTGCAAGAGGCGAGATGGCGAATAGGCCAGATTCATTTGCCGTCTCGCCATCTCGACCATTCGCAAATGGTGTAATCGAAACAATTGGCAATGTAAATTTAAAGGTTGAACCTTGATTGACCTGACTTTCAATCGAAATTTTTCCGCCATTTTTCTTAATCATTTCAAAACACATCAATAACCCTAGCCCTGTCCCCTTTTCATTACTCGTGCCTAACGTACTATAGTGGGTGTCTATCCGAAAGAGTTTTTGAATATTGACAGGACTAATCCCCACGCCCGTATCAATAACCGCAATCTCCACAAATAAATTCTGGCCTGACAACGACATCTCCGTTATCAATTGAACTTGTAATATAACTTGTCCATTCGCAGGTGTAAATTTCAAGGCATTAGAGATAAGATTACGAACAATGGTATTCACCATGTATTCATCGGCATAGACCACAAATTGAGCCGTTAAAAAATATTGCAACGAGATGGCTTTGTCCCGCGCCACCTCCCCCAATAGCTCCACATTTTTGAGAATAATTTGATTAAGATTGAGTTGAATCGGCTGATAAGCCATGCGCCCCATTTGGAGACGAGACCATTGTAACAAATTTTCCAGTAAATCAAAAATGTTTTGCGCCGATTGATGAATCCCCACGCTCATGGTTTTAACGCGCTCTAACTTACCTGAATCAATCATTTTAGGCAATAATTCAGACATCCCCAATAATGGCAAAAATGGCCCGCGCAAGTCATGGGCGACAATGGAAAAAAATTTATCCTTATCTGTATTGATATTAAGTAATTCTTGATTAGCTTGCTGGAGTTGTTGGGTTAAATGGCGCACCTGTAAATGGGTCATTACCCGCGCCAAGACCTCTTCTTGTTGCAATGGTTTGGTAATATAATCCACCGCGCCGACAGCAAAGCCTTGTACCTTATGATTAGTTTCCGTTAAAGCCGTCATGAAAATCACGGGAATATTTTGGGTGATTTTATTGGCCTTCAGCCGCCGACACACTTCAAAGCCATCAACCCCTGGCATCATCACATCTAACAAAATCATATCAGGTTGTGCCAATTGCGCCTTATCCAACCCGCTTAAACCATCACGCGCCACTAAAATGGTAAAGCCATAATTCGCCAGATACTCCACCAAAACGCCTAAATTAATAGGATTATCATCTATGACTAAAATCGTTTGCGGCGTAGCTAAAGGAGGCGGTGAAGTGGGCGTGGCGGGCAGGGCGTTAGAGGAAAGTGTTTGAGTTTTTACCCCAACTTTAGCGAGTAACTCCAACTCATTATTCTGAGTGCCAAATTGTTTCACTAAATCCCATAGCCGATACTCATCGTAATTTTTAGCCAATGTTTGGACAACTTGCCCAAAAGGTTCATAAGATGCGCCTAATTCCTTAAGACGACTCGCCCATTGCTCAATCGCCTGCATGTTCCCTAACTTAAGTAACTCCATTAAAATCAGCAACTCCGCTTGGGGCGGCGGCCAAAGAGCATCTAAGCGAGAGGCGGTTAGTGCGGGCAATATATTAAATTTTATTTCATTTTCAAGCGGAGACTCCTCATAAAGCCATTCTAAGTGTAATAAACTTTGCAACAACTCCAGTAATTTATGAAAATTAACGGGTTTCGCCAGAAAAGCATCACAACCCGCCAACATAACTTGCTGTTGGTCTTCCTCAAATACACTCGCGGTCAGGGCGATAATGATAACTTTTTGAAATTCAACCGTTTGCCGCACCTTTTGCACCATCTCAAAGCCCGTCATCACAGGCATAATCAGGTCAGTAATAATCACATCAAGCGGCATTTGTTGCGCTAAATGTAGTCCTTGCAAGCCGTCTTTGGTTTCAAATATTTCAAATCCTAACGGTTCTAGCCACTGCATCAACACAGCGCGATTGTAATCTTTATCATCAACCACCAATAATTTTAGCCGTTTTCCTTGATAACCCACAATCGGTTTATCTAAATGAGGCCGACTATCAGCCAAAACCACCCGCGTCGGTAACGCCAAATCAAACCAAAAAGTGCTGCCCTGCCCCAATTGACTTTTAACATTTAAGTCGCTCTTCATGGCCTGAACTAACCGTTGGCTAATGGCTAACCCCAAGCCCGTCCCCTCCGCCCGTCGCTGTAAATCCCCCACTTGTTCAAAGGGTAAAAAAATGTGTTGCAACTGCTCGGCACTAATTCCTACGCCCGTATCAATCACCTCAAAACGTAACGTTACGAGTTCCTCCCCATCGGCAGATACGCCATCATGAAGCCGTAAAACCCGTAATGTGACCGCCCCGCTGTCGGTAAATTTGACCGCATTATTCAGTAAGTTAAGTAATAATTGCCGCAGCCGCTTTTCGTCCACTTCAACGCCAAGCGGTAAATTAGCCTTAGCTTCATAAATAAAAGTAATGTGTTTTTGTTGCGCCCGCAGTCGGATAATGGCCGCCACACTCTCTAAAAAAGCAGTTAAATTAACGGTGGTCGGATAGAGTTCTAATTTGCGCGCCTCAATTTTAGCCAAGTCAAGAATATCATTTATTAACATCAGTAAATGTTCGCCGCTTTGTTGAATGATATTCAGGCCATCTCTCTGCTGATAGCTTAACGCTTTATTACGGCTTAAAATTTGTGTATACCCCAAAATACCATTCAAGGGAGTCCGTAATTCATGGCTCATGTTCGATAAAAATTCACTTTTAGCCTGATTAGCCGACTCTGCCACCTCTTTGGCATGGGCTAACTCCGCCGCCCGATGTTCAATTTCATCAAACAAACGGGCATTGGTAATCGCCACCGCCACTTGATTAGCCAAGGAGCGTAATAATGTGGCATCTCCTTCATCTAAACCATTCACCTTATTGGATTGCACATCTAAAACCCCGACCACTTCATCATCAACCACAATCGGCACCGAAATTTCTGATTGCGTATCAGGTAATAAAGGGTTAGGTAGCCAATCAGGAGCTTCACGCACATTACCAACTGCTACAACTTCACCTGTCCGCGCCGCCCGCGCCACCAAACTAGTTTTGGCGTTCAACGGTATCCAATGCCCCTTGGCCTTCAATTCCGTACCCACATGCCCCACACCCGCTTCCATGACCAAGTTTTCATGGTGAGAGTCAATCAAATAAATATGCACATAGTAATAATCGAAATTTTCTTGCACGCGATGGACTAATTCATGAAGTAATATATCTAAATCAAGAATCGCATTAAATCGCTCACTCAGCGTCGCCACCACCTCTAGGCGTTGCGTACGCTCCAAAACCCGTAACTCTAACGTCATAAAAGATTCACGAAGTTGTTTCGCCATGCCATCAAATGATTGCGCTAATTCGCCCACTTCATCACTACGAGTCAGAATAGCTTGCATAGCTTCCGCACTCGCCGTGCGCCTACGGGACAGCGGCGACATCGGCTGCCAACTCCCTTCCGCTAAAGCCGTCGCCGCTTTAGTTAAAGTAATAATCGGTTGCACAATAAGAGCCGTAGTAAACCAAGCAAAGGCCGCCGCTAACAGAAAAACCACCAGGGCCGTTGCGAAATGAATCGTCACCAATCTATTTACACCCAATAATGCCTCAGCCTCAGAGCGTTCCGCCAATAACACCACTTCCAAATCAGGCAGCCAACGATATACCCCGACCACACTCACTCCATTGTAATTTTTATAAATATTTTGCCCATTGCGATAAGGGCCAGGCGTTAAAGCATTCATCACGCCCAAACTATTAACTTCCTTTGATTTAGCCTCAAAACGAGTGGCCGTTAATAATTGTTTATTTTTACTCACCAAATAAATTTCACCCGTTTGGTTTGAGGATGCCCGCGTAAAAACCACCTTAGACATCTGAGACACTTTTAAGCGGCCCGCCAAAACGCCCATCGCCCCGCCAAATTCATCCCGCACAGGCACCACCACCATGATTTCATAATCATCTTGCTGAGTGTTAGCAATAGGACTGGAAATAAAGGGAGCTAACAATCCATTTTGAAAATAGCTCTCCTTGGCCTGAGATTGCCCCTGATTTTCTTTATTCGTACTAACAATAACGTTACCTTGCAAATCTAATAAAAAAATCTCGGCAAAGCGGCTCGTTGGCCCAGCCTCCACCTGTAAACGATAAAGAAATGTTTGATAATTAACAGAATTATTGTGTTTGAGCAAAAGTTGGCGCGCCCCCGCCACATCGGACGGATTATTGATAATAATAGCCAAATCTCGCACCCGTTCATCTAGCCAATTCTTAATAACTTGTTGATTTAACTCAATTTCAGCCACCAATTCATCAAAAACCAAATTTTGAGAGGTCGTGGTACTAACAGTCACACTTATCATTAAAAGTGCCACAACCGTAATCAATGAAAGCAATAGAAAACTGAGCAACAACGTTTTTCTTAAGCTAGATGAAGTTCCCCAGGGGTAGTTCTGCCGTGCAGCATCTGGAGTATGTGACCTCATTTCATCAGTTATTTGGCTCATCGCCGTATAATCCTCTCTCAAACCTGATAGCTTATACACTAAGTATCCACTACCATCTCATTACGTCAAGTTTAGGGTAGCAAAAATTGGGTTGTATAGGCTTGATGTGGCTCTATGGGTTGAGTAACAAGTTTTTGTGCTAAAGCCAACTGTATAATTTTAGTCCACAAGTCGTCATTCATAAAACCAATGGCATTGGAATCAGGTTGAATGAGTTTAATTACTTCAGCTAACATCTCCGTTTGTTGCGTCACATTTAAAGTCTCATCAACTCGCAAGGTCGCCGTTAAGCCTAATTTCGGTTGATTAATGGTCATTTCCCACCCTTTGAGCGAGGCTTGCACAAATCGTTTAACTAAATCAGGCTTATCACGCAATAAATCCTCATGGACAATCAGCAAATCACTAGGTAAAATAACTCCCTGGTCAGCCAAAGTAAGCACATTAATATTATACCCTTGACGACGGGCCAATAACGGTTCATCAATAACCAAACCCAGTAAAACATCCACCTCACCCGCCACCAAAGGTCGAATCGTGGGGTCAGCTAATTGAACCATTTGCACCTCCGCCAACGTCATATTAGCAGTAGCTAATAATAATTCAAAAGAGGTCATGGCCGTAGTTTTTAAACCAACCCGTTGCCCTTTTAAGGCTTGAGGGGTCGTTATATTTTTCTCAGCCAATGAAATCCAAACATTCGCGTCACGTTGAAACAGAGCCGCCACCGCCACCACATGTTGCCCCGCTTGGCGCGCTTTGAGCAAATCTATTGGATTACTAATAATGGCAAAATCCACCTCCTTGAGCGCAACTTTATCAATCGGATTAACCGTTGGCCCGCCCGAAATCATTTTAACCTCCAGGCCATTAGCCGAGTATAGCCCTTCTTGATTCGCCACATAATAGCCCGCAAATTCCGCCTGATGCACCCATTCAAGCTGTAACGAAACATTACTTGCAGATAAAGTTACTTGAGAATCGGCGAGTTGAGTCCCACACCCCACCATCATAAACAGGGCAAATAATAAAAAAGTTAGTCGGCTAATTAAGTCAAATTTCATTTTAGCACCTCTCCTTAGCTAGTTTTTGTTAAACCATTTAAACTACGTTCATTGTAGCATAGAAATTAAGAGAGTAATATCGGACATTTGCCCTACTCGGTGCTAAAAAAGAGAGCTACCCTGGTTTAAAAACCTGGCAGGTCTGTAAATGAAAGTCTTGTTTGCTAAAATAATCCATTCAACCTATGATTTATAGAATTTACGCAACGAATTACACGAAAAAGCCTATTTTTAATTCGTAAAATTCGTGTAATTCGTTGCAAAAACATTAAGCCATGTCAAACTCATCTCAGACCGAAACCTTAACCCGCATATTACATCAAGTTTCACGGCGGCTGCGCTGGCTAGAAAGCCTCCAACTCATGGTGAGCGCGCTCATCATCGGGCTAACCGCCACCTTCGCGCTCATCTTCGCCAGCCACCGCTATCCCCTCGCCGAGACCAGCCGCTTATTAGCCCTCGGCGCAGGCATCACCTTAAGCGCGCTCATCATGGCTCTGCTTTATGCCTGGCTACGCCCGCGCCCCCAAGCCGCCACCGCCCAACTCATTGACCAACATGCCCATTTAGATGAACGCTTTAGCACCGCTTGGGAATTAACCCTGCACCCCCAAACCACCGCCCCCGACATCATCCAAGCCCAATTAACGGATACATTGCACTATCTTAAATCATTTCAACTCATGCTAACCTTCCCCTTGCAACTCTCATGGCCGCGTCTCGGCTTAATGAATTTGTTAATTATTGCCACTATTATTGGCCTCCTCGTCCCCAATCCGCAAACCGCCATTTTAGCGCAACAGGCGCAAGCAGAAAAAACATTACAAGAACAAGTGGCAAAATTGGAAGAAGTGCAAACTGAATTATTAAATGACAAACCCTTACTAGAAACGGCTGAGGGACAAGAGTTAACCGAGACACTTAATGAATTGTTAGATATGCTTAAGCAGGAAGAGCTAACGCCCTCAGAACGCTTGGCTGCTTTAGCCGAAGCTGAACAAAAATTAACGAATCTGGAAGAAAAAGTGACCCAAGAATCGACCTTGAATCAACTAGCCGAAACCTTCAACCAATTTAACTCCACCACCGACCTGGCCAAAGCCATTGAGCAACGTAATATGGAGAAAGCTCAAGAGTTACTCAAGGCCGCGCCCAAAGAGGCCGCGCAAAATCCCGCAGCCGCGCAAGAAATGGCACAAGCCCTAGAGCAAGCGGCGCAACAAGCCCAACAAGCAGGCAATGAAGAATTAGCGCAAACGCTTAAGGAAGCGGCAGAAGCCATGAAGAACGCCAATGGCAATCCACAAGCGGCACAAGCGGCGTTAGATAAAGCGGCGCAAGCCCTCGGCAAAGCGGGACAAACGGCAGAGGGTCAACAGGCCATGCAAGACGCGCTGAAAAATATTCAAGAGGCACGCGAACAATTACGGCAGCAACAAAATAACCCTTCAGCCGAGGCCAACGGTGGGCAATCTATGACTAAAAATGACGGTCAGGGACATCAAGGTGGGGCAGGCCATGAAGACCCCACTGGTCATCCCGCCGAGGGTTTGAATGCGGAAAAAGAAGCCCCTGATAGCATGAAAACGGATAACGGGCCAGGCAAAGAGACATTAAAAGATTACGAATCTTTAGCCGTACCAGAGCATTTAGGCGGCGAGGGTGGCGAAGTGGTCAAGCCTGACGAACAGGGGGCAACAGGCGGCGTGCCTGTCGGCGAGGCGCGCATTAACCCCGACCCCAACGCGCCCTTATCGGAAGTGCCATATAATGAAGTGTACAATGAATATCGCGACAACGCCAGCCAAGCCTTAGACGAAAATCCCACCATTCCGCCCAGCATGCGCGGCTATCTACG
>JAIFLK010000343.1:0-8777 GCA_020049115.1 Chloroflexota bacterium
TGGGCGGGGCATTTTTCATCATTCAGGCCATCATTTTGGGCTATGACCTAACGCTCATTGGCCCTGGGCTAGATTTGTGGTGGCGGCTGGGTTGGATAATGATTGTGGCTTTTCCCTTTGCGTGGTACATGGTCATGCTGTGGTACAATGGGTTTTGGAATAATCCACAACAATTGCCGCAAAATCACTGGGGCATGGGGCTAACTTTTAGCTTATTTGTGGCCTGTATCGGCCTCTTAATATTGCTAAAACCGTTACCTTCCTTTATTCAAACCGCGCAATTGCAACTCGCCACCAACCCGATTGCCATAGAAGGCACACCCTTATTGTTTATTATTTATCCGATTTACATGGTCTTATGTATCGGCCTCGCCCTGAACGCCCTGCGCCGCCCGCTACCGTCATGGCGCATTATGGGCGACCAAGCCCGTCGGCGCGCCCATCCCTGGCTCATTGGCACGTCGGCCATTTTGCTGACGGTGAGTTTATTGGTGGCGGGCATCATCTTTTGGATTGCTTGGCAAGCGCGCAACCCCATCAGCCCCGCCCAAGCCTGGCGAATTTCTATAACGATTGCGTGGCTAGATTTAATCATTAGCGGCCTCATCACTGGCGCAATTATTTTGTTAGGCCAAGCCATTGTGTCGTATGAAGTGTTTACGGGCAAAACGCTGCCCCGCCGAGAATTGCGCCGTCAATGGCGTAATGCCATTTTTTTAGCTATCGGCTATGGCGTGGTGGTCAGTTGGACGCTCAATATTGGCATACGGGCGATTTACAGTTTATTACTAAGCACTGTCCTCATGACCCTGTTTTATGGCCTCCGCAGTTGGCGCGATTATACCTGGCGGGAACGTTACATTCGTGATTTGCGACCATTTGTGACGAGCCAACATCTGTATGAACATCTCATTACGTCCACTGATACGCCGCCAGAACAGGACATGGCCGCGCCGTTTCGCGCCCTCTGCCATGAAGTGTTAGGGGCAAAGTTGGGCTATTTGGTGGCGGTGGGGTCATTTGCGCCGTTGGTCACGCCGTTGGCTTATCCGCCTGACCGCCCCATGCCATTGGAGGCGATTTTGCCGCTGCGCCTTTCATTTCATTCGCCGCAAACCATGGGGCTGCCGCTTGACCCCAATTTAGTGGGCGGGGCGGAGTGGGTAATTCCGTTGTGGAGTGAACGGGGATTGATTGGGCTGCTGTTGTTGGGGGCGAAGCAAGATAACGGTTTATATACGCAAGAGGAAATTGAGATTGCCCGTGCCAGTGGCGAGAGGTTGATTGATACCCGCGCCAGTGCCGAAATTGCCCGCCGTTTGATGAGCCTGCAACGGCAACGGCTACGGGAAAGTCAATTATTAGACCGCCAAACGCGGCGCATGTTACATGATGACATTTTGCCTAATCTCCATGCCGCATTATTACAATTGGGTGAAGCCGCCGCGCCCGATATGCGGGTGGTCAATTTATTGACGCAAGCGCATCGTCAAATTGCCAATTTGTTACGGGATATGCCAACGGCCACCGCGCCCACCTTAGCCCGTTTAGGGCTGGTTGACGCGCTGAAATGGGTGGTGACGGCGGAATTGACGGGGTCATTTGATGAGGTGACGTGGCAAATTGACCCCGTCGCGGCGCAAACGGCCCATGAATTGCCACCGTTAGTGAGTGAAATTTTATTTTATGCCACCCGCGAACTCATTCGTAATGCGGCGCGGCATGGGCGCGGCGATAATTTGCCCCATGCCTTTCATTTGCAGGTCAGCCTCAGCCAAAATGCCAACGGCCTAACCTTACAAGTGATTGATAATGGCGTGGGTTTTGTGGCGAATGGCTCAGGCGAGCGCGGCCTGGCCTTGCACCGCACCATGTTAGCCGTTGTCGGCGGGACGTTAGAATTGCAAAGCGTGCCGCGTGAGGCAACTTGCGGTACAGTAACAGTTATGAGTGATGAATTAGGAATTAGGAATTAGGAATTAGCAGTTAATTCCTAATTCCTAATTCCTAATTCCTAATTGATTATGTCGAAACAAACGATATTGATTATTGAAGATGACCCGACATGGCAAAACATTCTCCGCGAATTGGCGGAGGACATGGGCTGTCAGGCGCAGGTGGTGAGTAGCTATGCGGCGGCCTTGCGCGCCCTAGCCAAGCATGAATTTGCTTTGGTGACGGTAGATGTCTCTTTATCGCCGACGCGCCATAACCATGAGGAAGGGGTTGAAATATTACGGCATGTGGCGAAATCATTGCTGGATTTGCCCGCGATTGTCATTACGGGTTATGCCACAGTGGGGTTGGCGGTGGAGGTGTTGGCGGAGTTGAAGGCCATTCACTTGTTTACCAAAGCCGATTTTGACCGCCAGAAATTTATGCAACTGGTCATGGCGGAGCTAGGGCAGGGGCAAGCCCCAACGCAATTTCAGCGTAAGGTGAACAGTCAGGCCATGCAATTGTTGAGTGAACGGGAATTAGAGGTGTTATATCGCTTAAGTGAGGGGCAAAGTAACAAAGAGATTGCGGCGGCGTTGGTGGTCAGTGTGAATACGGTGAAGAAGCATGTGCAGAGTATCTTTACAAAGTTTAATGTCAATAGTCGGGCGGCGGCGGTCAGTTATGCGCTGGAACGATTATGACGAAAAACGCCGCTAGAATGGCCTAGCGGCGTTTTGTTATGATATGGCTAACCGTTTTTATTTCTTTTTATCACGGCGTTCATCAATATCATCTTTATAAATGAGCGCATCATGGCCGCGCTCACCCGTGCGGATACGGATAACGTCTTCTACGGGGTAGAGGAAAATAATCCCGTCACCCGTTGCGCCTGTGCAGGCCACATCTCGAATGGTTTGCAACGTTTTCTCAACGTTATGGTCACTCAAGACAATATTGAGTTGGAGTTTGGGCAGGAGGTCAATTTGATATGTTCCGACACGCCCTGACAATTTCACCCCGCCTTGCCGCCCATGCCCCCGCACTTCAGTCACGTTGAGTCCCATAATGCCGAGGTCACGTAACGCTTTCATGACATCTTCTAGTTTTTCTTCTCGAATAATCGCTTCAATTTTCTTGGTCATCTTGATAATATCTCCTTAATAAATAATCAATTAGAGGAGTCATCCGATGACTCTTAAGTCATCGGATGACTAACGGAGTTTATTAGGCGTAAGCGCGCTCGCCATGTTCGCTGATGTCTAAACCCACTTGCTCTTCAGCGTTAGTAACACTTAAGCCAATGGTGGCATCTAGGGCTTTTGCCAAAACAAAGGTTACGCCAAAGGCATAGATTGCTCCAACTAAGACACCGACGAGTTGTATCCCCAATTGGGCGGGGTTGCCATAGAATAGACCATCAAAGCCTGCGGGGTTGACGCTGGTGGTACAGAATAAGCCTGTAGCTAACGCGCCCCAGGTGCCGCCAATGCCGTGACAGGCAAACACATCTAGCGATTCATCTAAGATATGTTTACTATGGATGAATTGCACGATGTAATAACTAATGGGAGCCGCTAAAGCTCCAATGATAATGGATGATAAGGGTGTAACAAAGCCTGCCCCAGGGGTAATCGCGACCAAACCAACGACCGCGCCTGTGGCAATACCTAATACACTCGGTTTATTATCAAGCCAGGCTAATAACATCCAAACCAAACCCGCCGCGGAAGCGGCTAAGTTGGTATTGACGACGGCGGCGGCAGCTAACCCATTGGCGGCTAAGGCACTGCCACCATTAAAACCAAACCAGCCCATCCATAATAGCCCCGCGCCCAAAACGGTGAGGGGGATGTTATGGGGTTCAATCGTTTTACCAAATTCTTTACGGGGGCGAATAACCATCGCGAAGGCTAACGCGGCATAGCCCGCAGTGATATGAACGACGGTACCACCAGCAAAGTCCAGCGCGCCCATATTACGTAATATTCCGCCTACGCCCCAGACCCAATGGGCAACGGGGTCATAAACAAGCGTGGCCCAAAGGACAGAAAAAACTAGAAATGACTTGAAACGAACACGTTCAACAAAAGCCCCCGTTATCAGGGCGGGGGTGATAACCGCAAACATCATCTGATAAGTGGCAAACGCCAAATGGGGGATAGTGGCCGCATAATCGGCATTAGGTTCTTGACCCACGCCCATGAAGCCTAAGAAATTCATGCCACCCAGTAGACCACCCATGCTTTTCCCAAAGGATAAGGTGTAGCCAAATAGCACCCATTGGATGCTAATGAGGCCAATCATGATAAAACTAAGATTAAGGGTTGATAAAATGTTTTTGCGGCGCACCATGCCACCGTAAAAAAAGCCTAATGCTGGGGTCATTACCATGACCAAAGCCGTTGAAATGAGTACCCAAGCTGTGTCCCCACTGTTAATGTTTTCCATCTTTCTTTTCTCCTTTTTCACACATAATTAGGCCAAATAAAAAAGCCCAAACCCCCTCAGAAATGAAGGAATTTGGGCTTCGCGGCCAGAAAATATTTTAGATTGTCAGCAATATATCATACTTTGGTTGAAATGTCAAGTTCAAATGGTGAAGCTAGCGATTATAAGGTTTCAAACCTTATAATCGCTAAAAATTATCCACCCGTAAATAAATCGGGGATTTAGGTTAGGAGTCCGCAATTATTTGCGGGCTGTCCGCAAAGGATTACGGACTCCTTCAAGTTATCACCTAAAAATTTAGAGGTGGAAAATTATTAGCGGTTGGTTTCTTTGGCTAACACGCCAACGGGCATGGCTTGGGGGCGGGGGACCACATAGCCGCCAGGCACGGGGATGTCGGTGACGTAGCCAGGCACGCCCATTTCGGGGATGTCCAAGCCCGCAATTTCGTCTTCGGGCAAGCTGCGGAGCAACTTGGCTCGATGTAATACGCTAAAGAAGGCGTAAGATAAGCCAAAAGCAAAGCTACCAATGGCGAGAACTTCTAAACTTTGGGCCATGAATTGGCTAGGATTGCCATAGAGTAAGCCCGTGACGGGGGCATCAATCCCATTCCACGCGGCGGTGTCGGGGTTGCCATTGGCGAAGATACCAACGGATAATACGCCAAACATACCGCCAAACAAGTGAACGGGAACGGCCCCAACGGGGTCATCAATGTGGAGTTTCTCTAATAAAACTGTGGCTAAACAAGCGATTACGCCACCGATTGCGCCGATAATCACGGCGGAGACGGGGTCAACAAAGGCACAAGGGGCGGTGATGGCGACTAAACCCGCTAAAACGCCGTTGACGGACATGCCTGGGTCGGGTTTTTTGGCTTCGCTGAGTAACCACATGTAACTCATGGCACTGATACCGCCAGCCGCACCTGCTAAGAGGGTGTTGACGGCGGCTAAGGTGACGAGGTTAATGAAGCTGCCTTGAATCCCTAAGGCCGAGCCAGGGTTGAAACCAAACCAACCAAAGAATAAGATAATTGTGCCGAGAATACCCATCGGAATGTTGTGGGCAGGGATAACATTGGCTGACCCATCTTCATTAAAACGACCAATTCGAGGCCCCAGCACCAGGGCAATCGCCAAACCGACTGCGCCACCTGTCATGTGAACCACGCCCGAACCTGCGAAGTCTACCGCGCCGTTGCCTAAGCCCATGGTACGGCCTAAGTTGGCTAACCAGCCACCGCCCCAAACCCAGTTGCCTGCTAAGGGGTAAATGAACATACTGACCCATAAACTCATTAAAACGAAACCGAAGAATTTGATGCGTTCTGCGCCAGAACCTGTAGGAATGGTAGCGGCGGTATCCATAAAGACCATTTGGAAAAGGAAGAAGGCCAAAATGCCTGCCGCGCTGAGGCTGATGCCATGAAGGAAAAAGCCTGACAAACCAATAATGCCCCATTGTTCAGCAATCACTAAGCCTGATGAAAGGCTATCGCCCCAAGAGCCGAGCGTGACGGGTGAGAAAGCCCAAGTGGGCGAGGCTTGCGTAGCACTAATGGCGGTGGCGGGGTAGGTGTGATTGACTGCCCCAAATTGGAAGGCAAAACCACAAATCCAGTAACCAATCGCGCCGATACAAAAAACCATCATATTCATTAACATGGTGTGAGCCACGTTTTTGGCACGGGTGAAACCGACTTCAACGAGGGCAAAACCCGCTTGCATGAAGAACACTAAAAAACCTGCGATTAAGACCCACAGCACGTTGGCTGAGATGGTAAGGCTATCCACACTCGCTTGTAATTTATCGGTAGGATTGCCGTCCTGGGCATAAACAGCACTGGTCAGGCCCAAAGTGAATAATAAGGCGATTGGTAACGATTTTTTGATTACTGAAAGTTTCATTTTCCTGCTCCTGTAGCTAAAGTCTTAGCAAAAAAAAAGCCCCCACTTGCAAGGTTTACTTGCAGGTGAAGGCTTCAAGGCCAGTTGTATAAAATTCAGGTTACTACTTAATTTATAGTTGCAGAGTCTAGCATAGTTTCAATAATTTGTCAAGAGGCAAATTTTCCCCTTAAGCTATTATAAGGTTCAAAACCTTATAATGGCTGTGGGCAGGAGTCCGCAATTCTTTGCGGACTCCTGCGTAAATGCTAGATTTTAAGCCGCGCGCCATTCGGCCTCATGGTTGGCCTTAAGCAGCCCGCGCCGCCTTAAATCGGTGGCCGCGCGTTGGGCTAAATCCGTTTCATCTGACCCAATATAAAGGCTATACCGCTTTTCGGCGGTGCGATATTCTAAGGCTAATTGAAACTGAGCGTAATGATAACTGGGTAACGTCATGGCAGGGCAATAAAGATAACGGTTAGATTTCGTCAGGGTGGCTTCAACCTGCGCCCAAACTTCGGGTAGCAAACGGTCAATGCGTAAATCATGGCTATGGCGTAAGCGTTTATCGGCGATGAGGGCTTGCGCCACTTGTAATTGTAATCGTAATACTTCATGCCCACCCGCTAATTCCACCTCGCGTCGGCTGCTGGCCGCAAAGGTGTAAATATGCTGCTCATCATCGGCGGGAAAGACGGGGGCCCAAAATTCATGTTCATTGTTTAACATGGGACGTTTTTTCAGATAAAACCAGGGGCGCACTAAAGCGAGTGACTCGGCCTGAATCCCGCGCACATGGAGCTTATCTTGATGACCTGGCAGCCATAAATCGCCCGTTGTTTCGAGATAATTTGTCAGATAATCGCGCACCTTTGCCAACTCCACATGGCGAAAAGTCGGGCCGCCAGGGGTAATTGCCATGACTTCATTTTGAATGGTATAAACGGGAAAGGCATGGTGCGAGTGGCGCGCCATAAAGGTATATGTCGGCAACCGCGCCCGATAAACCAACGTGGCTAAGGTTCGCTCCGCTAACATTGCCAATTCTTCCGCTCTATTGCTCTCAAAATGAAACCCGCAAATGTCCATGTTATACAGGGCTTTACGGTGATAGGCCGCTTGCGCTTGCACGGGAATTTTAACTCTCGTTAATTTCACCATTTGCATATCCACTTGAATAAAATAGGGGATAGCCGCTTGGTTTGAGTCATTATTAGTAAGAATAATGGTTTGCATAAATGCTCTCTATTTAGCACCCTCACCCCCTGCCCCTCTCCCACTAGGAGAGGGGAGACCAGAGACTCCCTCGCCCTTTGGGAGAGGGCTGGGGTGAGGGTGCTAAGTTTTATTTCAATTTTCGATATAACCCATGCTCGCCTGACGACAACCAAAACTGCATTGTCACGCTGCCATCTTCATGGCTGACAAATTCTACGGGCGAATCCAGACCGTAACCATTGTAAATTTTATAGTAGGGCTTATCGCCATCCGTAGCCAGCAATAATCGCCACTCGCCCGTTCCCCGCACCACCCACAGGGTATCATCAGGTCGCAATTCTACCCGCCACTTACCTTCATAATTACCAATATAACTGCTTACGTCAGTCGCGGTGATAATAGTTGTCACATTGGCGTAATCTACGGCTAATGTTTCCTTAAAAAATTGATATTGTTGGCTATATAACTCCGTCACTGAATCAGGCAGGCCGTAGAGCGTTTCAGTAAAATGATATAATACGCTATAAGCGAACCATTTGCCAAGTAAGCGATTGCTTAATAATACAAAACCAACATGGGCATCAGGATAAAAAGCAATTAGAGCCTTATAACCCAACACATCACCCTCATGCCACATAATCGTTACGCCGCGATAACGTTCCGTAATCCAGCCCATGCCATAGCTCGTTCTATCTAACGAAACATCTATTTGAGGCCGCCAAGTCTCAGTGAGATTACGGGTCGTGACAATGCGCCGTCCATTGGGCGTAATCCCGCCATTAATTCCCGTGATTAGAAAGCGCGCCATGTCCGTTACATTGGCATTAATGCCCCCCGCAGGGGTAATACTGCTATCGTTATCGTTACTAATTGCCACAATTTCACCCGCCATCGTATAATCATGCGGTGTGGCATGATTGGGATTGGCTAACAGTTCGCTTAAGGTGAGACTAGCATGAGTCATACCAATCGGTTTGAAAATCCGTTGCCGCATTAAATCGTTATACGTGCCGCGCAATTGCCCATATTTGCCCCCTGCGGCCAGCGCGCCCATGTAGCCTGCCGTAGCAACGGCTTGATTATTATAATAAAATGTTTCACCTGGAGCCGCCCAGGGCGGTAAATCTGCCAATGAGGTCATCACCTCCTCAGCCGTTAAATTCATGTCACTCCAGACCAAATCAGCGCGGGGCAAACCACTGCTCATGTTCAATAAATGGCGAAATTGCATGGTCTGCGTAAAGGGTGAAAAGCCCGTTTTAAACTCAGGCCAAA
>JAIFLK010000343.1:8831-19085 GCA_020049115.1 Chloroflexota bacterium
ATCCCATTGCAATAAACCGTCATCAACTAACGTCGCCATGAGCATACTATTAACCGCTTTGGTGGTCGAGGCAATTGGAAATATAGTGTCAGGTCTAACGGGTTCAGGGCGACCTAACTCCCGCACCCCAAACCCCTGCGCCAATACGATTTTATTGTTGGCAACAATCGCTAAGGCCGCGCCAGGAATCTCAAACATTTGGCGCATTTGCTCGGTATAATCGGCCATCTCTTGCGCCATGTCAGGCGTAAGTGGTTGTAATATGGGGTTATCAGCCACATAACCGACCACCCATTGCGGAATTTCACTTTTCGGCGGAATCCACAGCCATTGACCTGGCTCTAAAAAGTCAGGATTGTTAATATAACGAAATCGGCTATCTTGCTGGGCTTTGGCATTGGTGGCCTTCCAAATGGCAGGCCAGGCCGCGAGATTGTCATAAAAGCGATTTGCCAAGCCACTGAGCGACTCCTTGCCCGTAATAATGTAAACCTGCCCCACCTCTGGCGTGAGAGTCGGCGTTTGGGCGAAGGCAGACGTAATAAAAAGATAGCAGGTGATGAGGTATATTACTATAAGTTTGATTTTCATGTAAATTAAGAAATTAGAAATTTGAAATTTTTGACATTTCTAATTTCTCACTTCTAATTTCTCACTTCTCACTTCTAATTTCTAATTCCCACTCATTTTCTGTAGTTCCTCATAAATTGGCTTGGGCTGGAAATCAGGCGTAACGAAAGAGAAATAATCTAAATAAGTGCGGCTCGCCCATGGATAACGAAACGCCCACAACGCCATAACCTTCACCCAGGGCCACTCCGCCGCTAATTCATAGGCGCGCAGCGTGTTAGCAATGCGTTGCGCGGGCTTGACGGCGCGTGTCCAGCGCGGGTGGTCATTCCAGCCGCCTTCGGTCACATAAATGGGTAACTGCGCGTAGCCATTATCCGCTAACAATTGATGGACTAATTCTAATCGCCGAAAATTGACTACCTGCGGGTCAGGCGGGTCATCGGCGGGAAAACTCCAACCGTAGGCATGGGCAGATAAGCCATCCATGGCGTTGCCCGCGCCCGCGTCTAACATATCTTGCAGGTAGAGCAGGTCATTTAGCCCCTGTTCATTACCGCGCGGGGCCAGGGTTGGGGCGAGTGCGCCACCGAGAACGATAATTTGGGGGTTGGCGGTTTTGGCGGCGTGGTAGCTAAGTTTGAGTAATTTGGTGTAATCTACGGGATTAAGCGGCTGAAAGCCCCACTCTAAAGCCAAATTCGGTTCATTCCAAATGATAATCGCGCCCACTTGGTCGCCATAACGCGTGACAAATGCTTGCACATAATTGGCAAAATCAGGATAATGTTCTACCGCCAAATAAGAGGTAGCTGAGTTCTCTGGCCGCGCCCATTCTGGCACAAAACCGAGTCGGGCAATCACTTTAATGCCTTGCCGTTGGGCATGTGCCATAACCACATCGCTATGACTCCAATCAAAAACACCCTGCACTGGTTCATGATACGCCCAGGGAAAATAATCCACCACCCAGGGACTGCCCATTTCCCGCACCATTTCCAGCGTATATTTGATTTTCCACACCTCCACCTCATCGGTCAGGCGGGTGTGCATGCCCATTTTGGGATTGCTAGTGCTGACGGTTTGTTGCGCCCCTAACGCCAGGCGTGGCGCGGGTTCAGGGGCGAGGGGAAGCAATAAAAAAAGTAATAATATTAAACTAAGGGCGCGGCCTACATCAAAAAGGGTCATAGAAGGTTATTCTACCTGAGTTTGATTTGTTATGAAATTGCGGTATACTTCACACACTCTATTAAATAAATAGACCACAAGGAGCAAGAAAAATGAATTTACTTATATGGATTATTTTTGGGATAGCTGTGGGTTGGGCTGCCAGCCGTTTAATGAAAGGTTATAGCCAAGGCTTACTCATGGATCTAATCTTAGGGGTTATTGGGTCGGTTGTGGGTGGCTGGTTATTTGATTTCTTAGGCATTTCCGTTAGGGGCGGGGCCTATTCTGTGGGCAGTTTTGTAACGGCAGTCATTGGCGCAATGCTGGTTCTCTTTATTGTGGGGACAATACGACGGAGTCGTTAGACCTAGTTATTTAATATTCCTTAAAGCCTCCTGTCATTCTAAATAGAATAGCACAGATTTGATAATCCTCTAAAAGTGGCCTAGCCTGCTATCTTTAGGGGATTTATTTATCGGCAACTCATTTACCGTTCCCTCTCAGTTTGATTTGTAAGAAATTTGCAGTATACTTCACCCTAGTATGAGTTGTCATTGGGCGTATTTTTAGCCTCAGACCATACTAAAAAGCATATTCTAACTTCAATAATCCCCTCAATAGCGTGAGCTAGGCCAATTTTAGGGGAATTGTTTATTACGCTTTATATGGAGTAACTGGCATGGCAACCCAAAATTTAAGCTCACCCATAGAGAAACCCGTGCCATTGGTGGCGGGGTTGAGTGGCGGCACGATTTTAACCCTAGTTAGTGGCTTATTAATGCTTCTTGCGCTTTATCTAGCGTTAGCTTGGGCCCCTGAATCAGTCAATTTAAGCTCACCCGCCGAGCGTTATGCCCAACGGATTTTCTATTTCCATGTGCCGTCGGCGTGGGTGGGTTTTTTGGCCTTCATGGGTGGAGCGTTATTTTCCGTACTTTATCTCGTCACCCGTAACCCCCGTTGGGATATATGGGCATTGGCCTCCGTAGAAATTGGCTTAACGTTCTTTACCATGGTGATTATCAGTGGCTCGATTTGGGCGCGCCCGACCTGGAATGTCTGGTGGACGTGGGACCCGCGCCTGACGATTTCTACCATTTGTTGGCTACTTTATATTGGCTATTTAATGTTACGCGGCGCGATTGATAACCCTGAACGGCAAGCCCGTTTTGCCGCCGTCTTCGCGATTATGGCCTCGCTCTCCGTGCCAATTAACTTCATGGCGATTCGCTGGTGGCGCACGATTCATCCTGCGGTGGTCATGCCCACCAAAAACGCGGCCTCCAAAGGGGACTTTGGCATGTCGAATGATATTCAAACCGTATTGCTGTTTTGTTTATTTGCCTTCACCGTGTTTTATCTTAATCTCATGTATCATCGAATAAATTTAGAAAACTTACGGCGGCGAGTGGATGGCTTAAAACAGCACTTTTTATACCAACAAGATTAAGGATAATAGCATGGGTGATATGATTTATCTCGTGATGGGATATGCTGTTTTTTGGGTGGTGGCGTTTGCTTTCATTTATAGCTTGGTCAGTCGCCAACAAACGTTACAGCAAGAAGTTGAAATGTTAGAAAAGTTGGCGCGGCATGATGAAGTAAAAGGTGAGAAGTAAGAAATGAGAAGATGACTCAAATCATTTTCTTACAGACCTGCAAGGTTTCCAAAACCTTGTAGGTCTAAAACCTTGTAGGTCTATCATATCGTAAGGAGTTTGTTATGGGTATTGAAAATGTAACGGTTTTTGCGGCCTTTCTGGCGGGCTTTTTGTCCTTCATTTCGCCATGTGTATTACCGCTTATTCCTGTTTATTTAGGTTATCTCACGGGGTCAACCATTAGCCGCGACCAAGAGCCTTCGCGCCAACTGGTTTTCTCCCATGCCTTAATGTTTGTGGCGGGGTTTACTTTCATTTTTGTAACATTTGGTGTTTTTGCGGGCTTTCTCGGCAGCACCTTATATCGCCTGATTGATATATTTGCATTTGCTGGCGGCTTTTTATTGGTCTTATTTGGGTTACACTTGACGGGGTTGGTCACGATACCATTCTTTAATATGCAGAAGAAATTGGAATATGGGCATGACCAAACGCCGAGTTATCTCCGCAGTTTACTGGTGGGTATGACCTTCGCGGCGGGCTGGACTCCCTGCATTGGCCCATTATTAGGCGCGATTTTGACTCTAGCCCTCAGTGGCAAAAATGTAATGTTAGCGGCCTTTTACCTGTTTGTTTACTCCATGGGTTTGGCGATTCCCTTCCTCATTACCGCAGGCATGTTGACCGCAGCCACCACCCGCCTCAAAAAAATCAATCCGTATCTCGGCGTAATTGAGAAATTTAGTGGCGCGTTCATCATCTTCATTGGAGTTTTGTTAATTACGGGGCAGTTTACCATTTTGAATAATTGGGCTAACCAATTTGTCCCTGCTTGGTTAATTGAGTATAGTTAGGTTAGTTATGGGTTGATTAATGTAAAAAAGGGGGCTGGTTCATGCAAAAAGTAATCTTATATACTAAATTAAATTGTTTGCCTTGCGAGGAGGCCAATCGCATGTTAATGGAAATTGCGTTTGAATTTCCATTGGAGGTAGATGTGATTGATATTACCCATGCTCACAACTATGAGTTGCGCGCCCATTATCAAGACCGTATTCCCGTTTTGGCAAAGGCAGACCATGCCGAAGAATTGGCCTGGCCGTTCACCCTTGAGCAAATTGTGGCCTACATCAACGAGTAAGTTTCTAATTATTCATTATTTATTACTCGTTCTCATACACCCCCCGATTTTTGACGGGCAACATCGCTGCAATTTGTCGCATTAACACCTCTGTTAATTGTTGTAATACCTCTGCCGAATAAGGCGGAGTCCCCGCAATCCCCTTTATATCCAACGGTTCACCCAATTGCATCGTCACCCGATTACGGTTTCTTAATGCTGGTTTGATGGCATGGCTGCCCATCAGTGCCATCGGCAAAATCGGCACTTGATAATCTATCGCTAATTTCATCGCCCCCACTTTGCCATGCTGCAATTTGGCGTTATCTTTGCTGCGCGTCCCCTCTGGAAACATAAATAAAACCTCACCCGCCTCTAACACCCGCCCCGCTTGTCGCAACGCCCACTCATCTTTTTCGCCCCGATGGACGGGAAATGAGGCCGCCGTGCGAAAAAACCAGCGCATCGGGCCAGCTTTATATAAGTTATGTTTCGCCATGTAATGGGGATAACGCGGCAGATACATGCCCACAAACATTGGGTCTAAATTGCTAATGTGATTGCAGGCCACCACGCAGCCCCCCGTTTTGGGCAAATGTTCCATGCCCGCCGTTTCCGTTTGCACAATGGGTAATAGCGCAACCTTTAAGAAATTCTTAAACGCTTTGGTTATCAAAGGTTCATGCGTGTACCAGATATAGTCGTCGCGCCAATCTGGGGTTGTCGGTTGGTTGGTCATATTACAAATTCCTTGTTTTGTTTATTGATTTGGCTCTTCCTCAATCAAATAGGCCATGATGAGCAAGGCCGCGAGAAAGCCTAAGTAATTTTCGTTAAGAAAACGGGAACTATAGAAAAAGGGAAAAAGCAGCCCCACGTAGCCCATGAGCATCAGGCCGAGGCTGTTTTGGCGGAATTGTCGCCATAAGGTGAGCAGCAACATGGGCGCGGCAAAAAGAATTTCTGTGGCCCAGAAGGGCCAAAAGGCGAGGCGGTCAGGGACGAGTTGGAAGGCGAGGACGAAATTGCTCAAGCCCCAGCCCCGTATTTGGTAGGGTTTGGCGGCGGTGCCAGAACTCCATCGCCACACGTCGTCAATCATGGCATCGGGACTCCAGGCAAACCAGGGTCCGACCACAACTAACATCACGATAAATATCGGCCAGGTGCGCTGGAGGAATAATCGCCCTAAATATAGCCATTGAGTCGGCGCGGGCATGAAGGAATCGCCCCATTCGTGGCGCAGGAGATATAACGCCCAAAAGGGAGCCATAAACCAGGCAGTGGGTTTGCTGGCGCAGGCACAGCCAAAGGCGACATTCGCAAGCAAAGTGTAATAATGTGAATTATTTCTTTGCTCGGCTTGGCGCGCCAGCCAAACGGCTAAAATGAGCCAGAATAAGATGAAGGAGTCATTCTGACCGAATATAACATCACTGGCGAGAATGGGATTTAAGCCCATGAACATTACAATGAGTAATTTATAGAGCCGCGTCGGGGCAAGGGCTTGCGCCATAAACAGGCTGAGGGCAAATAACGTTAAATAAAGAAACCGTTGGTCATACCAACCGAGTGTGACTTGACTGAGCAGGTAAAAGGGCGCGGAAAAGACGAATGTCCAGGGCAGATAAGGGTAATGATAGAGGGCGGTGCGAAATTCGATGCCCCAACTTGCCATCGGGGTATTAAGATAATTTTCAATATAGGGACTTTTGCTTGCCAGAAAATATTGAATGGTGATTTCGGTTTGAATTACGCCACCATCGTGGGTGTAGGCGGCGGGGTCGGTGATATGGCGCAGGCCGATGAGCAGCATGGTTTTGCCGCCAACGAGGACGATGATGATGCCATAAATCAGGCCGAGTTTCAGCCGATAAATCGCGGTGGGTGAGAGCCAATCGGTCAGCGCGTCAATGACTACGTAACAAAGTAATAAGCCGAAAGCTGTGCTGACTAACATGACCGTTACGGGGTCAGAGAGCCATTCTGTTAATAAATTGAAACTATCAACAGGCCACCAGGCCGCGACTAAACGGCGCACATCCTCTTGCCGTTGCGGTAGGACTAAATCGGCCAGCGTGTCGATGCGGGCGCGGGCGATGACCAGAATAAATAGAAATAGAACGTCAATGGATTTACGCAAGGGTAATTAGGAATTAGGAATTAGGAATTAGGCATTGATACTGTCTAATTCCTAATTCCTAATTATCCTGGTTTAGTATAATCCAAAACGGGCTAACGGCAAAGAAGATTAAGGTTGGCCTGCAACTTTCAGCCGCATGGGGCGTATTGTATTTTGAAAACACGAGCAACTGATCAGAGCAAAGTGATAATGATAACCTCAATCGCAATTGAACCAACCATCAAAACGGTGACACCCGAAATACAAAGTCAGGAACATAAATGGGCTTTGGCCGCGCAAAAAGGCGACCAAGTGGCGTTTATGCACCTCGTCGAAGCGTATCAAAAGCCCGTCTATAACCTCTGTTATCGGATGTTACATGACACGGTAGAGGCGGAAGACGCGGCGCAAGAGACCTTCATTCGGGTCTATACCAAAATTGGGAGTTATAATCCCGAACGTAAATTATCGTCATGGATATTGTCCATTGCGTCCCATTATTGTATTGATAAGTTGCGGAAACATCGCTTTCAACTGCTGTCATGGGAAGAGGTTTTGCCGTGGGGTTGGTTTGCGGCCCATGAGCCTGAACCTGAAACGGCGGCGGTCAACCAAGAATGGACGAGCGATATTCAAAAATGGGTGGCGGCTTTGCCATCGGATTATCGAGCTACCGTTATCTTACGCTACTGGCATGAGATGTCGTATGATGAAATTGCCGAAACTTTAAATACAACGGTTAGCACGATTAAAAGCCGTTTGTTCCGAGCCAGAAAAATGATGCTCCAAGTAACACCCCAGGAGGTTAATGATGAGAGAAGATAAATATACCGCAAGATTATCGGCTTGGCTTGACCATGAACTCAGCCCAAATGAGGTGGTCGAATTAAAACAACATTTGCAGGGTTGTGATAATTGTCAACAAATGTATCACTCCATGCAACGAGTAGATGGCTTATTTCGCCAGGCCGCTTTTGAAATGGTTGCACCAACGGTAGGTTTTAGTGAACGTTTTGAAAGCCGTCTCAGCCAACATCATAATGAGCGACGACAAGCATGGCTGGCGATTCTGGCCTTATTATTGGGGGCGGTGCTAATTTTCACGTTCATCATTTCAGGGAGCGTGGGCTTCATGGGGTCGCTGTCGAGTGATTTACCCACTTTACAACAGGGGCAAATTCAGTTGATTCATCTGGTTAATACCGCCCTCTCCTGGCTTAACCTTTTGGGCTTGTTGGTGAAGGCCAGTTTCATTGTGATGAGCCAGCCACTATTTTGGGGTTTGGTGATAGTGTCTTTAATGGTAACAGGGCTGTGGGGGCGGTTGATGCAACTGCTTTATCAACAGCAAAGTTTTAATTCGCAGATGTTGGCGTAAATGAATTTTAATATCTTACACCCCCATCCCCTCTCCCAATGGGAGAGGGGGGAAGTTTTGCTCCCTCTCCTATTGGGAGAGGGTTGGGGTGAGGGTGTATGTAAGTTCTCTTGACTAACTAACTAATTTTTGCAAAGGAGTGGTATGATGAAAAAGCTATTAAGTTTGATAATTGTTTTAGGGTTTATTTTTGCCTGTACTTCCGTGTTTATGTTTTTTGCCACCGTGATGGTTTCAGAGGTTGCTAATGGTAATTCTGGTGGAACAGTTTTGTGGGGGCAGAATAAAACTTTAGGTGAAGATGAAACCATTAATGATGATGTGGTCATGTTTGGTGGAAATTTGACCATGCCCAAAGGTAGCCAGATTGAGGGTGATTTGGCGGTTTTTGGGGGCAATGCCGATGTTGATGGCACGATTACGGGCGAAGTTGCCGTAACAGGTGGTAATGTAAATTTAGGTGAAACTGCCTACGTTGGCGGCGATATTGGAGTTTTTGGGGGGCAATTGCGCCAAGCGGCTGGAGCCACTGTCAATGGCGAAGTCCACATGATGGGCGGAGATGGTAGCCGCTACACAAATAAACAAGAGCGTGAATCGCAGGCTAATAAAGACGGCGGCGATGAGAGTACCTCCGCTGCGCCGAAAGCACCAAAAGCTCCTAAAGCCCCGAAAACTCCTGACATGTCAGCCTGGTCACATCAAGATGACGGGCGTGATGATTGGGACAACAATTGGGGCGACGACGATTGGAGTGATAGTTATGACCGTTCTCCAGGCGCAGGATTTTTTGGCAGCGTGTTTGGCTTCATCTGGAATATTGTAAAGACAATTACGCTGATGATCACCTTGATGGTCATTAGCTGGCTGGTGGCTGCGCTGATGCCTGAGCAAATGAAAGTGGTCGGTGATACTGCTATTGAAAATAGCGTGATGAGTTTTGGGGTTGGTTTAGCCACCTTAGTTGTATCTGGGGTTTCAGTTATTTTGATTTGTTTCTTATTTCCCGCCTTGTTATGGTTTGTGGTTGCAGTGGCAATGTTATTTGGTTTGATAGCCTTAGCGCAAATTGTGGGTGAGCGTCTCTTGGTGGCCTTAGACCGACCTTTTCCCAACTTCACTACCTCCACCATGGTTGGCACGATTGTACTGGTGTTACTTTATGAAATGCCCATCGTTGGCTCTATCCCATGTTTAGGTTGGTTGTTACACTTTATTGGCTTTATGTTAGTTGCCGTGATTGCGATAACGGGCTTAGGGGCGGTCATTTTATCTCGCTTTGGCACGCAATCTGACGGCAAAAACATAGATTACGGTTCATTTAACTTTGGTTCATGGTCAAACCGCCCTCGCACCGCTTGGCCTGACCCTGACCTTGATATTAAGGATAAACCTAAAGGCGATGAACCCAAAGTAGATTTGAATAAAGAGTAAAATTCAAGCCATTATAAGGTTTCAAACCTTATAATGGCTAGTGTTAATTTTTGAAAAGACCTCACAGGTTTTCAAAACCTGTGAGGTCTTTTGTTTTAAGGTAACTACTCAGCCAGAATCCACGAAGTGCGCTAAGAAAAGCTAAGTTTTTGTTTTTTCTTCCGCTTTCTTCGCGTCTTTTAGGAATCAGGATTTAATAACTTACTCATTTCAAGTTACCAGAACAGACAAGAATGTCTGTTCTACCGTTGGGTAGGTCAGACATTCTTGTCTGACTATAAAGTTTTGGGATAGTTAATTAATTCTTATTCCTTAGCGGATTCTACTCTTAGGTAAGTAGTTACGTTTTAAGTTGATTTCGCCTCTAAACCCCGCGTCTTCATCAGCTCAATTTCCTTATCTTTCCTAAAGGCCACCGCCATCGCAAAGGCTTCATCACGACCATGACGAGCAATGGAGAATTTACGGGTAGACATTTGCCCAGGGCGAGGACACCATGAAACGGAAAAATAAGGCATTTTATCGCCCTTGCGTGTACGGGCAAACGTTTCAGAAACGCCATTCACGCCCGTTTTACTGTTAATTTGGGCGCGGTCACGAAAGGGGCGTTTTTTGGTGCTAGTCGGGTAGCGAGCTTCGTAATCGGCTTTATACTGAGCCGCATCTTGCAAGGCTTGCTCACGCCCACCATGGAAACGGTCGCTAAAAAATTTGGCATGAGTTTGCTTATCATGATACACTCTCACAAACCAGCCATGGGTGTCTTGCGAGTCAATGCGACTAATTCCTTTGGTTTTTTCGCTACTCATCTGGATTTATCCTTAAAATGTGGCCTGATAATTAATGGACATTATAC
>JAIFLK010000195.1 GCA_020049115.1 Chloroflexota bacterium
TAAAGTATGGCCTCGTAATTTTAATATTGCCATCGCCTGACTACGGCGAATAATCGCTTGATGATAAGCGGTTAATAATTCCTGTTGTTCAGCCTGTTCTAACTCAGTTAAGCCGCGCTCACCCGCGTCATGGTTTAGTTCATGTAAACGGCTTTGTTGATTTTGGCTAAACATAGGTTGCATAGCTGCCCACAAATCAGCATCACTCAAAAAATGCATGGCTGTCCATTCATTAACTTGTTGGGTCGGCACAAGCGTTTCAATCAGCGCAACCACGAGGTCATTGATAGAACGATGATTAAATTCAGTAGCCCGTTTTAATTTGGAAAAGGTTGTTTCGGGTAAAGATAGCGTAATAATTTGCATAAATTCCTCCGTTAGAATAATTATAGGTTGCTACAGCGAATAAAGAAAAAACGAATGACTCTTTTTATTCACTTACTTCTCACTTTACATCGGCCCGCCGCCCGCGCGCATACTAAACTCATTGACCTCCTGGGCGACGGCGGAGGCGGGTTTGGCCGCGAGGAGGTCATCAAATAGTAACAATTTATTACTTTGTAGGGCATGGTCAGCATAAAGAAACATGGCCGCAGACCAGGCTTGTTGAGCATAGCCCATCGTATGCCCTGTGCGTCCATGTAACCATTCGTTAAATTCCCAATGAGTCTCATCAGAGCCTTGATAGGCGGCCTCCGCTAACAAAGCTAATAAGCGGCTGGCCTCATCTAACCAATTGTGACGCACTAAAGCAGCCACATGAAAACCGCCAATCATCGGCCAAATGCCGCCGTTATGATATTGGTGTGGCAGGTTCAGATTACGGCTGCGGTAATATTCGCGCCAATTGCTTTCGCCAGGGTAAATGGGCGGATGAATGGCTTTCGTGGGATACGGTTCAGCCATGCCGACTTGCCGCATGTAACGTAATATATGTTCAGTGCGGTGTTTATCAGCCACGCCCGTCAAAATCGCCAACAAATTGCCTAAGCTGTCGCACCAATCGCCATACTCCCGAAAGGCCACCCAGGGCAGATAAAAGGGACGGCTAGAAATTGTGCCGAGATTGTGATAGAGCATAAACCATTCTAGCCGAATGGCTTTAAGTTTGTCCAAATGTTCGGCAAAATGCTCCGCCACCCAACAACGGTCAACCCACATGAGCAGATTCAGCCGTTCATGGATGCCCACTGCCTCAACCGAAGGAATGCAACATGGCGTATTACGAGGCAGGTGGCGCGCCATTTCTTGATAGGCCAACACCGCCGCATAATATAATACATTGTCATATAATACGTTGTAGCGCACCGCTAACAAATCCATCCAATCGCCCGCTTCTGGCACTTCCAACAGGCCGCACTCATTCATGTCCTGATATTCTAACCAAATTAAAGCTTGATTAAGGTTAAACCAATGGGCTAACAAAAAATCACGGTCTTGGGTCAGCGTAAAATGGAGATAATGCCCCAAAATATACCACAAATTCGCGTCCACTGCGCCCGCATTTTCGGTGCTAACATAGCCCGTTGCGGGATTAACATTCAGTTGAATCAGGCCCCGCCGCGATTGATATTGGCTCATGGTTTCTAAGGAGGCGCGCCCCGCCGCAATAAACTCGGCCTCACCTGTAGTGGCCGCGCCCAAAAAGGTAATCATGCTATCCCGCGCCCAAATTTGCGGGTAGCCTGCGGCCAGGGCAGAGGCGCGAAAACCTTGCGGGGTGACACATTGACGCAATATATTGATAGCATGGGAACGGGCGGTTTTTAATTTGGGCATCATTTTTTAGAGTCCGCGAAGGGCGCGAAGTTTTTATTTTTTCCTTCGTTTTCTTCGCGCCCTTCGCGGACTCTCTGTTTTACTCCAATTTAACTTCTTGCTCAATGACATTTTGGGTGAGAATGTACCAATCCGCAATACTGCGGAAGCGGTCACTGGGCGAAATTAATGGGGCAATTTGGACATTTTTAATTTCAGGGCGGACGGCGTAGGTATAAATCGGATTATACAAGACAATCGCGGGAACTTCATCGGCAAAGGTATGTTGAAACTCAAAATACAAATCATTCCGCTGGCCGCGATTGCTAATATTACGGGCGCGTTCCAATAATAATGAAGCCTGACGGTTATCCCAACTGCTATAATTTTGCCCGCCCGCAATTTGGCTAGAATGCCATAAAGGGTAAGGGTCGGGGTCGCCAAAAAGGGCTATCTCCGCCAGAGCCGCTTGAAACTGATGTTGCTCTAACCGTTCATTTAATTTTATGCCAACTACCTCCACCGTCACCGCCACGCCTAATTTGGCCCATTGCGCCTTAATAACATTCGCCACTTCAACCTTTAAGGGGTCATCACTGGTCAGTAAAGCAAAGGTCAGAGAGATATTGTTATGCTCACGCACCCCGTCGCCATTTTCATCCGCCCAGCCCAAACGGGTCAGCAAATTATTGGCCTTTTCTAAATCAAACGTAGCCTGCGGTTGGCGGGCATTATAAGCCCAACTCCAAGCTAAAATGGGTCTGTCGGCCACCAAACCCTGCCCATGTAACGCTTTATCAATAATTTCCTCGCGGTCAATCCCATAACTCAGGGCTTGGCGAATTTCAGGCTCTTGGAAAAAAGGAGCTTTTTCCTTATCCGCTAAATTAAAATAAATCAGCGCATAGCTCGAAAGTTGGGCATGGTACAAATTGAGGTTATCAATCGTCTCCGCCACCGCCAAATTTTGGGTAGGAATGGTGCCACCCAAAATCTCGCCCCGTTGATAAGCCGTCAACAATTCTTGATGGGTCGGATAAAAACGAAACTCAATCGCCTTGAAATGCGGTTTTGGCCCAACGTAAAACCGATTAGGAACTAAACGGGCAAACTCGGCGGTGATAGTGTCTAATTTGAAAGAACCCGTACCAATGGGCTGCAAATTGAACGGCTGGTTCAGTAAATCTGCCGCTTTAATGTTGGGAAAACGATGGGCGGGTAAAATACCAATGGTCGTAAAATCCATGAAGGTCGGCACGGGACTGGCTAAAACGAAACGAATTGTATTATTATCTAGCTCTACGGCGGTGACCATGTGCCATAAACTGCTTAAATAGGGCGCGCCAGGAAAGTCAGGGTCTTGTAATAATTTCACCGTAAACATGACATCATCGGCGGTAAAGGGCGTGCCATCTTGCCAGTATATATCGGAACGTAACTTGAACAGATAGGCCAGTCCATCTTCGCTCACCTCCCAACTTTCGGCCAGGTCAGGTTTTAGATTGCCATAACCATCTGCTTGCGTCAAGCCATTAAAAATCAAGGCCACTAAATCTTGGTCGGTTTGATTATAGGCTGCCAATAATGGGTTGATAAATTGGGGCTGCCCCGCCACGCCTTCTACATACGTTCCGCCCTTATCATTGGTTGTTATCGTAATACGGGGTGAGAAAGCCAAAAAACTTAACACAGCTAACATCATAACGATGCCGATTAAGGTGATAATTGCTTGCCAACGGAGATGTTGTCCCATAATTTATAACCACCTGTAAATAATAGTTAGCCATTATAAGGTTTGAAACCTTATAATGGCTTAAGCCTATCGCTGGATTTATTACTCTTTGTTGAATGAAAATGCACAACATGCCGAGGCAGTTGTGCATTTTGAGGTTGAGCTACTATTTTTAGTTATCTGTCAGCTGATGACTTAGAAACATCGAAACACTAGGTCAAATAAACGACATAAATTAATGAAACGACACAAAACGATATACCAACGCCAATCGTGGATTGAAATAACGTTTTTTCTACGCCTCGTCGGGTGCGATAAACACCACCTGCGCCGCCAAATACATTGCCTAAGCCTGACCCCTTGGCTTGCATTAAAACTAAAGCCACCATGGTGATGGATAAAATAATCTGAACAACTTGTAATGCAATTTCCATGTAAGAACAACTCCTTTTATCGAATATGCTACGTAAAAAATGAGGTATAGCTTCCCCAACTATCATAAAAAGGGGAAGCTATACTATAACCCAATCAGTAAAGTCGGTCAAGTTAAGAAGCTAAAAGTGAGCGCGCTGACATCTTGCCGACAGGATGTCAGCGCACATGGTTAGAATTTACTTTTTACACTATTATAAACTTCTTCGGCTAGGGATTCATGGTCAGCCAAAATTTGCTCTAGCTCTGCCCGATGGGTTGCAACAAAAGTCTCATCAGTGATAGTGCCGAGGTTTATTAGCACATTGAGCGCGGCAGTTTTTAAGCCCGCGAGGGCAGATAACACGCCCGCGCCCGCATCACTGATAACATTTGTATTACCCATTTCGACGGCGGGTTTGGCTAAGGCAATGACTTGGGCGCAGGCACGGGCAGTTTCTAGGGGAACAATCGTGGCGTGTTGAATGGCCGCTTGAATGGCAACATTACGAGCGGCTTGCTCCTCGGCGGTAGCTTTGGGTAGCGCATACGCCGCCATAACCGCCTCAAATGCAACCGCATCTGCCGCGACCATGGCGGTCAATTCTGCTCGTAATTGTTCTGATTGGTCTAAGATTTCTTGCATGGCGGTGTCTACAGCGGCATATTTCTTGCGACCAATGGTAAGGTTGCAAACCATGCTCACCAGCGCGGCCCCCATTGCGCCTGATAAGGCAGCCGCGCCGCCGCCACCAGGGGTGGCCTTAGCACTGGCTAATTGGTCTAAAAAAGTTTGGACACTGATTTGATGGGACATAATTATCTCGCAGAGTGGAGTCACAAAGGGTGTTTTGTGGCGCAAAGCACGCTTTGCGACTCCTGTTATTTTTAGGCAAATCTAAAGATTTGCCACCTATAAATTTTCGGGTGATGGAGTCCAAAGCCGTAGGCTTTGTCTCACTGCTCAAAGCCTACGGCTTTGGACTCCGTAATTTTAATTACAAAAAACCCACTACTCAGGGTGAAGTAGCAGGTTTAGCTACAGCTTCTATTTTAGACCAAATCATTTACTCTAGGAAATCGCGTAGGCGGCGACTGCGACGCGGGTGGCGGAGTTTGCCGAGGGCTTTGGCCTCAATTTGTCGAATGCGTTCGCGGGTCACTCCAAATTTTCGCCCAACTTCTTCTAGGGTATAGGCACGGCCGTCATATAAACCAAAACGCAATTGTAATACTCGGCTTTCACGGGCAGTGAGTGACCCTAACACGTCGCTGATACGCTCACATAAAACGTTATAAATGGCCGAGTCGTTGGGCGGGGGCGTATCATCTTCAATAAAATCGCCCAACACATTGTCTTGGTCTTCGCCCAATTCCATTTCGAGAGATAAGGGAAATTGGGCTGCTTGGCGAATCCGTTCCAATAAACGCATGGTCACGCCCATTTCTTTGGCAATTTCAGCCTCGCTTGGCTCAAGGCCAGTCCGCTGAACTAACTCGCGCGATACCCGTGAGAGTTGAGTGATGCGCTCGCCCATGTGAACGGGAATCCGAATGGTGCGGCCCTGGTCTGCTAGGGCGCGGCTGACGGCTTGGCGAATCCACCAGGTAGCGTAGGTGCTGAATTTGAAACCACGTTGATACTCAAACTTCTCAACGGCGCGAATTAAGCCAATATTACCTTCTTGGATTAAATCCATGAAAGATACACCATGGCCTAAATATTTCTTAGCAATACTGACCACTAAACGAAAGTTCGATTCGATGAGTTTGCAGCGTGCATCTTGACCGCGACGCACAAAGTATAAAAATCGTTCGCGGTTGGTGTGGTCATGTCCCATTTTTACTAAACGTAAGCTGGCTTGCTTGCCCTTTTCAATCGCTTGGGCTAATTCGACCTCTTCCGTACCTTTGAGCAGAGGAATCCGACTAATCTCTTTCAGGTACAAAGCGACTGAGTCATCGACATCTAACTCACCTGATTTAGAATCATCAACTAATAAGGAAAAATCCTCCGTCTCATCATCGGGGTCAATGGGCATGGCAACGGCATCTTCAACCTCAAGCAATGGTTCCTCTTCTTCAAAAACAGGATAGAGGTCATCGCCAGGGGTGAGATTGCCTTTCCCATGAGGCACCCCATCAAAATGAGTACGTTTCTTACGAACAAAGCGATTCAATTGGCCTGCTGATTCTTTATAAGTGTAATCACTAAGCATATTGCCTCCCTGGCGGACCTGCCTAAAACACCTAAATATTTGATTATAACAGTTAGACCTGTTTATGGTTGAGAAATGGGTTTGGATGGTAAAACAGGATGGTTGGTCAAAAGTGGGTCAAATTATTATGTCAAGTAGTATAACACAAGGCTTGTGTTTCTACAATTTTTAAACCATGATATTATGTCAAGTTAGCGGGGTAAAAATAAATTTTAAGGATATTATGAATTTACGCAACAACCTCACCCCAACCCTCTCCTAAATAGGAGAGGGCGCAAAATCTCCCGCTGATGTCGGAGGGATTAAGGGGGATAGTTATGGTTGTTTTATTACAATTTACCTAAGCCGCCCCACATACTTTCATGACCACTGAGGTAGTGTGAGGTGAACAAAATAAATAAAATGGCGGGGGCAATAAAAATGAGGCTTAACGCGGCGGTGAGGGGATTATCGCCACTGTTGGCGAAGGTAAAAAGTAAGATGGGTAGGGTCACGACTTGACCGCCACCAATCAGTAATGTAATGACATATTGACTCCAAGAAATGATGAAGGCAAAGAAACTACCGACCATGAGGCCAGGGAAAATGGTTGGTAAGGTGATGTAATAAAAAACCTGTAGCGGGTTCGCGCCTAAACTGCGGGCTTGTTCTTCGTAAGCCAAGTCGTAATTGGCAACGGAGGCCAATACTAATATCATGTAAGGCAAAACGGGAATTAAATGAACTAAAATTACACCTAGTAATGTGTCGGCTAAACCATAACGAATGAATAGCCCATGAATGCCCAGGGCGACGGCGAGGGTCGGCACAATAGTTGGGGTGAGGACGAGTAATTTAATGAAATCTTTGCCCCAAAATTGATGCAACCCTAAGGCCCGTCCCGCAGGCAGGCCAATCAAAATGGAAAGGAAAGTAACACTCAGCGCGATAATCGTGCTATACATGATAGCAGATAGGACATGTGAGCTGTCGGAAAAAATGTAACTCCAGGCGCGCCAACTCCACTCGGTGGGCATGAGGGTAGGGAAATACCAACGGTGGCTGAATGACCAGACCATAAGTGGAAGAAAAGGGAATAAAATGCTAATGATTAAGAGGGTGATGATAATTGTACGGAGTAGACGCATATTTGAATGAGAAATGAGAAATAAAGTGTTAGGCTCGAATGTAATATTGGGTTAGTTTGGTATAGGCCGCAATGAGGGCGGTGATGATAAGGGTTATTAAGACACTGAGAGCCATGGCCTCTGGACGGGCGTTGAGGTCGGCATCGATGTAATAACGATAGGCTAAGACGGGCAGGGCGGAGGGGTAGCGTTGGCCTAACAGGAGGGGGACTTCAAACGCGCCGAAGCTAAAGGTAAAGACTAAAATGGAGGCCGAGAGTACGCCAGGCATGATGAGGGGGAGTAAGACATAACGAAATCGTTGCCAACGATTCGCGCCGAGGGTGCGGGCGACATGCTCATAATCAGGGCCGAGATTTTGCAGGGTGGCTAGGATAATGACGCTGATGAAACAGGTTTCTTTCCAGACATATTCCAAAATAATGCCGATGGCGTAAGGGTCATTGACCATAATGGGGAAGTCGGCGGGTTCATGGATGAGGTTGGCGAGATAGGCCAGCCGTGCCAGAAAGCCACTTTGGGCAAAGAGGAACATAATGCCCACTGCCCCAACCAGGTGGGGAATGGGTAAATTGAGTTGTAAGATAAAGGTGAGCCACCGTTGGCCGCGAGTAATGTCACGCAGGGCGAGCGCGCAGGCAATCGCCAGTAAGGTTGAGAGGAAGGTTGAGGCGAGACTCAGCCATAATGTTAGTAATAATGAGATATAAAACTCGTGCTGACTGAGGAGGTGGCGATACGCATGAAGCGAAATTTCATGCCGCCCAATGAGTGGGAAATAGCCGAAACTTTGCAGGATGGCCAGGGCTAATCCACCCATAAACAGCATGATGATTACGCTGAGGGCAGGGGCTAACATAAGGTAAGGTTGCAGTTGAGGCGAGATTTTCATGGCTAATAACGTTAGACCTACAAGGTTTCTAAAACCTTGCAGGTCTAAATATTTTAACTCATGGCTTCGCGTAAGGCATGAAGGGTCATGGGTTGGCCTGTTAATAGTTTGCCCGCGCGAAAAAGGCGGATGCTTAGGCCAATGGTGAAGGTGGCCCAGAGGCTTAAACCAAGTAGGCCGATAAGCCATTGCCATAAAGGAACATCGGTGAGTAATAAACGAAAGGTCATTAATAACGCGGCGGTGGGGGGAAATAACGAGAGGCTGACGGTGAGCCAACTGTGCATATTGGGTAACATAAATAACACGCCCATTAATGGGGCCATGGCGATTAACCAGCCAATCCACAATAACATGCCCGTCTCGCGTGAATTAGGCCAGAGGGCGGCCATGCTCATCATCATACCGCAAAAAGCCGCTAACCCTAGAAATAAATAGGGCAGCGTTTTAAGCACAATCAGCCAGGGTAAAGCGGCGGGGCCAGAGCCGTCGGGATTGTAGCCATAAACCAACATGCCCGCGAGGAGTGAGAGGCTGGCTTCCCATAAGGCCAGGGTTGCCAAGCCAAGCAGCTTGCCACCAATAAATTGGGCGGCGGAGGTGCTAGTGATGAGGATTTCTAGCACCCGCATATTGACCTCACGTTGTAATGCCCGCACCAGTAAGGTGCCACTGGCGTTAATAAGGTAGGTAAATAATCCCACAATTAAACCCGCTGAGGCCAGGCGGGATAGGTCTGTGTCAGGCGGGATAAAACTGACAAGGGGCGGCGGTGGGCCATGATTAATCACTCTAACGGAGTCAGCGAGGCGGGCCGCAATTTTAGGGTTAGGTAGATGGCGCAACAAATTTTGTTCTAGCAGGCGGTTCATCGCTATATCCGTGTCGGCAATCAATTGGGGGTTGAGGCTATATTGGATAACTGCGCCACTGGTGAGGTAATCGGTCGCAATAACGTAATAACTCTTGATGTGACCTTTGGTGAGGGCTGCGCGGGCCATCTCCTCGGTGGGATAGGCATGGAGTTGGGCAATTAAATCATCAGGTATTTCGGTAATGAAATAACCTTTATCTACATAGCCTGTGGCGACGGTAATGGAGGTATCCATGTTAAAAACCGTCTCCACGGAAGCCAATGGGGTTTGGCTGGCAACATTTTGGATGCGAGGAAACGCCCCAAATGCGGCGAAAACTAAGGGCATGCCTAAACTAAAAAGGTAAAAGGCCCAATATTGAGTATGGTAACTTATCTCGGCACGGGCGACATGGAGAATTTTGAACATGGCTTTTTATCCACAAGGGTGCGCGGACTCCTGAATATTTTCCTTATTTTACTCTATTTTAGTTCAATACGGGAATCGGCCTTGTTCTTTCATATTTACTCACAACGGAGTACACTACAACGGATTTAGAATCCGCGAAATGCGCTAAGAAAAGCTAAGTTTTTACCACCTGTAAATTTTCAGGTGATATTGATGGAGTCCAAAGCCGTAGGCTTTGTGCAGTGAGTCAAAGCCTACGTAGGACTTACGCAAAAATGGCGTATTTGTGGTAGGAGTCCGCAATTATTTGCGGATTGTCCGCAAAGGATTGCGGACTCCTGCGTAAGTCCTACTAGGCTTTGGACTCCGCATCACCCATTTATTTACGGTGGAGTTTTTATTTTTTCTTCCACTTTCTTCGCGTGTCTTAGCGGATTCTGGCCTTAGCAAATAATTATAACAAATGACTATATTACACCGCCTACACCAACATATACATCCCAACATTATACCTAAAGAAAATCTGACGCGCCCCTTAGTGAGCGTGTTCATTCCAAGTTATAACATGGCCGCATTTTTACCGCAGGCCATTGCGAGTGTCTTGGCGCAAAGTTATCCACATTACGAACTCATTGTCATTAATGATGGCTCTACTGATGAAACAGCTACGGTATTACAATCTTACAGCCACCACTCGCGTATTACGATACAACACAATCCCATTAATTTGGGCATGGCCGCTACTTGGAATGTGGGTTTGCAATTGTGTCGCGGCGAGTTCATTGCCAAGTTAGATGCGGATGATTATTATGAGCCAGATTATTTGAGCCACATGGTTGCCACATTCGAGCAAGATAACGATATTGGCCTGGTCTTTAGTGGCGTAAATTTGATTTATCCAAATGCGCGAGTTGAACCCGAAGTGCCTTTCTTACAAAGTTGGGTCCGCTCACGGGCGGAGTTTCTGCCCGTTTTATTACGGTTATGTGTCATTCGCTCGCCCAGCGTTTGTGTGCGGCGTGGCTGCTATGAATTGTTAGGCCATTTCACGCCATCTATGCAAATTCATACCGATTGGGAAATGTGGGTACGCATTGCGGCGCGCTATCTGGTGGGGTTTGTTAATCAACCGTTAGCTAATTATCGGGTGAGTTATGGCGCGAATTGCACCGCCCAGGCCGCCGTTGATGGTCGCAGCATGGCTGATTTGCGCGTGTGGCTCAATTTATTAGCCCAGGATGCGCTGCCTTATCGTCTCACCGCCACCGAGGAGACAATTTTTCGGCGCGGCATGTATGAATTGGAAATGCACTTTGCGGGTGTGGCAACCTATTATCACCATGATGAACCCATGCAACAGGCTTACGCCACCTTTGCCGAAGAAGTGTTAGGCGAAGCGGCTGAAAACCGTTATGTTTATCTTAATTTACAGCAAGGTATTTGCGCTTTTCGCGAGCAACAATTTATTGAGGCACGCCATTTTTTTTGGCAAGCCATCAAACTAAACCCCACCGCCTGCACCGCGCCCTGGATTTGGAGCAAATTATTACTAACATTTATTGGGCGCACCAAATGGGGCTTGTGGTATAAATAAGCACGACGGGCGCGCAATCTTTAAATAATTGGGTGGTTTAGTTCAGGAGTCCGCAATCCTTTGCGGACTGTCCATAAAGAATTACGGACTCCTACTTCCCATCACCTGAAAATTTACAGGTGGCAATTTCTTACTTCTCATTTCTTACTTCTCATTACGCGTTTATGACTCAATCAACTCTCTCAATTATTACTCCATCTTACAATCAAGCCATGTATTTACCGCAAACCATCGCCAGTGTGTTGGGACAAAATTACTCTAATTTGGAATATTTCGTTATAGATGGTGGCTCAACTGACGGCACAATAGAAATTTTGCAACGTTATAATTTCACACAATTACGGTGGTGGTCTGAGGCAGACAACGGGCAAGCGGAGGCGATTAACAAAGGGTTTAAGTGGGCAACGGGTGAAATTATTGGTTGGCTTAATTCAGATGATGTTTATTTGCCGCAAACTTTTGCCCGCGTCAGTGATTTTTTTGAGCAAAATGCTCATGTGGGTGCGGTTTATGGCGACTACCATTTAATTGACGCGCATGGTCGGCTATTGCTACGAAAGCAGGAAATCCCCTTTGATTATAATATTCTGTTATATGGTTTAGATTACATTAGCCAGCCCACCGTCTTTTTTCGGCGGGAGATTTTGGCGCAATGTGGCTATTTAGATGAAACGCTACATTACGGTTTGGATTGGGAATATTGGCTACGCTTGGCGCAACATGGCGTTATATTTTCCCATTTGCCGCACGATTTAGCAGCGACGCGGTGGCATGGCGCGGCCAAAACCTTGCTTGCCCCGCCCGCCATGTATGCCGAACATACGGCGATTCAGCAACGATATTGGGCTAAATATCGCTTTAAGTCGGCCTGGTTGCAACGGTTCTATGCGGCTAGTCTGAATAAATATTATCGTTTAAAACGTCAATTACTGAAATTATGGCATGGTCGCCGTCTTGATTTTCCGCCAGGTCATTGGGTGATGGGCGAACGCGAAAAGAGTGAACGCGAAAAAAGCGAAAAGGGCGAAAGGTAATGTCGGGAAAGATTTTATATACCGCAACCAGTTATCCACCTGCAATAGGTGGGGCGCAACTCCATACTCACCGCATCGCCCAACTCATGACCGCTCACAATAAAGTACAAGTTATTACGCAATGGGCGGAACAGCGCACTGATTGGCTACTCGGCACAACAATTCATGCCCCGCCTGAACCCTATTCTTATCTGTTTGAGGGTGTTCCCGTTGAATTGATTACCTTGAGTCAGGCGGAACGGTGGCAATTATTACCCTTTATTTTGGGCTATTATTTGCTCAAGCCCATTGCCATTGAGCAGATTGCCCAACGGTTAGCCGCTAAAATAATACCCTGGGCGCGTGATTGTCGTTTGATTCAAAATAGTCGCATTGGCCGCGAACCGCTTAGTTTTGCCTCACTCAAAGTTGCCAAACATTACGACATTCCTTTTATATTTGTGCCGTATCATCATCCCCGTTGGGTTGGTTGGAATTATCGCGAATATATCGATTTATATCGCCAAGCCGATGCGCTGATTGCCCTGACAGAGGTGGAAAAGGAGACGCTCATGGAGCTAGGCGTGAAGCCTGAGCGCGTTTTCGTGACGGGCAATGGGCCACACCTCGCGCCAACGGCTGACCCTGACCGTTTTCGGGCGCGGTTTCAGCTAGATGCTGACGCGCCGTTAATTTTATTTTTGGGGCAAAAATATCGTTATAAAGGGTTTGAGGCCATGCTTGACGCGGCGCGGTTCGTGTGGCAGAAATGGACTGACGCACAATTTATCTTTATGGGGCCGCGAACAAAGGTGGCTGAGGAAATTTTTCATAAGGTGATGGCAGGTGAGCCAGATTTTAAGGAAGAAGCTCATGCCATGCGCTGTCGGGGCATATTGGAGTTGGATACGGTGGATTTGCAAACGAAAACGGACGCGTTGGCGGCATGTACGTTGTTATGCGTACCGTCTACGCAGGAGAGTTTTGGCGGGGTTTATACGGAGGCGTGGATGTTTAATAAACCCGTCATTGGGGGGGATATTGCAGCAATTCGTGAGGTGATTGAAGAGGGGGTGAATGGCTATGTGCTGCCACCCACCCCCGAACTGATTGCGGAGAGAACTAATTATTTGTTAGCTCATCCCACTGTGGCGCAAACGCTCGGCCAAGCAGGACATGACAAGGTATTACGTCACTATAGTTGGGCAATTTTAGCCGAGAAAACTGAGGCAGTGTATCGGTCAGTCAGCTAGTCAGTCGGTCAGTCTATCAGCATTCAGCTTGTTAGTTTTTAGCTGAACGCTGACAAGCTGACCGACTGACTAGCTCCCCTCACAATCCACGATACGTCCAGAGGCGATTAACGCCAAAATTCCAGAATAAAACAACCCCAATCGCCATAGCCTTCGCTAAATTGTAACTATATGGTTCACGCAAATAAGGCTCAATCAGGGCATCAACCCCTAACACAATCACATTGTTAAGGAATAAGCCAATAAAATTGACGATGCCAAATTGGACAAGCTGTTTCCGTTTTTTCCGCACCCGCGATTCAGGGAAAGTCCATAGGCGATTCCAGGTAAAATTACTGATAATCGCAATGCTCACGGAACAGGTATTTGCTACAAGCAATGTCCAATCAATGGTTAAGCCAAAAGGTTTCCAGATAAATACAACCTGCCAAATATCACGTAAGAGATGCAACATGACATTAAGAAAGCTAAAATCAATGATAGCCCCTAACAAACCAACTAAGGCAAATTTACCAAAACGCTCATATTCTTTTTGATAATCACTAGGATTACTAATGACATCCGTTAATTTTGAGAAAATTCCAACTTGCGGTGATGTTTTCAACATAGTTCAAGTGAGATTATAACCTAAAACGAGTCCGCGAAGGAACGCTAAGAAACTAAGTTTTTATTCTTTGTGTATCTTAGCGGATTCTAATGTTTAAGTTTTGGCCTCAGCCTCCCGTCCCCCAATAATTGAAACAAACGCTAATATAATGACAATATGCAAATACATGCCCTGAACATAAAGATTATCGAACAGATTATGAAGATGCAAATGTACCATGATGCCGAGGCCGCCCACAGCCACGGCGTGATAAAATCCCTCACTATGGCGAATGGTTTGCCATAAAAGTGCAAACGTTAAAAGCCAAAAAATTACGTAACTACATAAGCCAATAAAACCCGTTTCTGCGCCCAAATTGAACAGATAATTATGCGCATGGCCTAACGGGTCAAGCCACTGCCCCACCGCATACATCGGGTAAACTAACTCATAATTACCAAAACCAACGCCCACCCAAAAGTTATCGCGCCACATATCCCAGGCCGCTTGCCAGTGTGCCAGCCGTTCTAAGGTGGCAAAGTTGGCATCGGTTAACTCCACTGCCCCCAGATTGTCTATCCGAAAAATGGCGGTGGCCTCGACCAGTCGTTGTAACATAATTTGATAAAGATTGGGGCTATCTGCCGAATCGGTCATTTGGAGCAAATTTAAGGTTAAAGCCCCCGCCAATCCTAACATGGTCGCTAACAAAGCACTTAAGGCAGCCAACAACCGCGCGAGACGGCTCATAATGACCAAAACTAGTCCCACCGCCACCACCGCCGCTATCCAACCACTGCGCGATTGAGTCGCAAATAAAGCAGCTAATAAAATAGCGACCACGCTACTCAAACTAACGGTAGCCAGAAAGTTAACATTCCAATCACTAAGGTTAGCGGATTTTCTTAGGCTGTCAAATTTCCACCAGGCTAACGCCACCGCTAAGGGTAAAACTAAGCCTAAATAGCCCGCGTAGGGGTTGGGCTGACCAAATGTGCCATACGCCCGCAAAAAACGCCCGCCAAAAAGTAAAAAACCTTCTGGCCCAACCTTAAAAACAAATTGATATAATCCTAATGCGGCTTGAACCACACCCGTTAAGAGAACAATGCCCACTAATCGCGGCAACTCTTTGATGGGCAATTGACTCACCAGCCACAGATAAAGCAGTAACATTTCAATCCATTTCGCGGTTTCAATGAAACTGGCTTTAAGGGAGAGCGCATTAAGCCATGATAACGCAATCCCACTGAGAAAAATGAGGAACGGCCATAGCAGAGGGGCTGACAGTTCATTACGCTTGTATGTGGCAGGATGCGTAACCTGTTGTAACAAAATGCCACCCCAACCCACCGCCAACATGACTTCCATGCCCGTCAGCTTTAGGCCACCGAGAGATAACGTAACCAAAGAGCTAAAAGGAATGAGTGGAATGAGTAAATAAACAGCTATTACGGGATTGAGCAGCAACCCCAAGCCAACCAAAAAAACAATGACTAATCCGACAGCGAGACGTAAGGGCAACCACCCTATAGCCAAAGCCAAAAACAGTAAACTGCTAAATCCAAGTAGCCTTTGCCAGACAGGCGGCAGAGGCGGCAGGGTGAGGTCTAGCATTTTGGTGGCGATGGGCTTCACCATTTTTTATGGTGCGCCGACATTTTGTCGGCTAACATTCCTGCCGCTGGAACATCAGCACACCATGAAATGTGGTTCTTTGAGGTATCGTGTGGTTGAGGTGAGGTGTGACACACGCCCTCGTGTGTCGCTGGTTAGCACCAGGGCATGCTAACTCCGCGTGACCACACTAAACCTCAAAGAACCTGAAATGTTTAGATAAGCGGTCTAAAATAGGCAATGGCGGCATTAAGTCCGTCATCAAGGGATACTTTTGGCTCCCATTGGAGCGTTTGGCGCGCTTTCGTAATGTCAGGTTGCCGCACTTTGGGGTCATCTTTAATCCGCATATCGGTGGGTTCAATAAAGGTAATTTTTGATTTGCTATCAGTCAATTCAATGATTTTCTCGGCGAATTGGAGAATAGTCATTTCAGTAGGATTACCAATATTAACGGGTTCACGCTCATTAGACATCAACAGCCGATAAATTCCATCAACCAAGTCGGATACGTAACAAAATGAACGGGTACGGCTACCGTCACCATAAATTGTAACATCATCCCCGCGCAAGGCTTGGGCGATAAAATTAGGGACCACGCGGCCATCTTCTTTCTGCATGCGCGGCCCATACGTATTAAAAATACGTACAATCCGAGTGTCCAAATCATGATAACGTTGATAGGCCATGGTCAAGGCTTCAGCGAAACGTTTGGCTTCATCATAAACCCCACGTGGGCCAATGGGGTTAACATTGCCCCAATAATCCTCGGTTTGCGGGTGAATGAGCGGGTCGCCATAGACCTCAGAGGTGGAAGCCAGGAGGAAACGCGCCCCCTTTTCCATTGCTAAACCGAGAGCTTTGTGCGTTCCTAACGCCCCTACTTTTAGGGTGGGAATAGGATAACGTAAGTAGTCATTGGGGCTGGCGGGTGAAGCAAAATGTAATACTGCATCCACTGGCCCTTCTATAAAGATATAATTAGTTACATCATGTTTAATGAAAAGAAACTTTTCATTGCCCGCGAGATGCTCTAAATTAGCAATGCTCCCCGTGATGAGGTTATCAACCCCAATCACCTCATGGCCTTCAGCTAAAAAACGGTCACACAAATGGGAGCCGAGGAATCCCGCAGCTCCTGTAATTAATACACGCATGGTTTTTATCCTTTTAATTATTACTTGAATTAAGATAACTGCTCAAGCAGAATCCGCGAAGTACGCTAAGAAAAGCTACGTTTTTATTTTTCTTCCGCTTGCTTGGCGTATCTTCGCGGATTCTAGTTTTAGTAAGCAGCTAAGGCTTCGTCATAAATTGGTAATGTAAAGCAAAATTTCGTCCCCGCTTCACCATCACTTTCTACCCAAATCCGTCCGCCCATGGCTTGAGTGGCTTGATAACAAAACGCTAACCCCAAACCAAAGCCCGCCCGATGAACCAGGGTATCATTATTTTTAACTTGGGCAAAGCGGTTAAATATTTGGGCAAAGCGGTTAAATATTTCAGATTGTTGCTCAGAGGGAATCCCTGGCCCTTCATCTGCCACATTGACGGTGACAAATCGGGTATCGTACGTCGCTGAAATGGTGATGGTGGTATTACGCGGCGAGAATTTAACCGCGTTGTCCAGTAAATTTTCTAATATCCGTTGGCTCATGTAAGGGTCAGCATAAACGGAGGGCAAATCATCCCGCATATCCAGGTCAGCCTTAAGGTGATGTAATGTGAGTAGCGTGGCAATATGCTCTAAACTTTCAGCCGCTAAATCGGGGACATCAAATGGCTCTAGCTCCAACTCAATGCGCCCTTCTTCGAGCCGTTGCCCTTCCAATAAAGTTTGGATGAGTCGCAACATCTGCTTGCCTGCCGCAATTGCCCCATTAAGCATGGTAACATTTTTATCCACTAGCGTGACGCGTGGGTCAATTAAAGTAAAATCAATCGCCCCTAACACAGCACTTAAGGGAGATTTAAGGTCATGCACCACCATGCCCATAAAATTCTCCTTAAGCTGGTCTAACTCGCGCAGTTGCTCATTGACATAACTTAATTCCTCATTTTGAGCTAGTAGAGATTGTTGCGATTCGATTAAATTTTGGTTTGTCCTAATGAGTTGGTGGCTCAACATTTGATTTTGTTGGCGCAGGGTGTCTAGGGCTAAGACTTGGGTCAATATCCGCGCCACATACTCAGGGTGAAAGGGTGAACAAATCAGCCCAGCATAAATCGCCTCCAAATCAGCGGCCATGGTCATAGAGGTAGCCACGAAAACTATCGTCATAGAGGGTATATTGCGCTTTATTTGGATAGCAAATTTGTGAACTGTCGGGTTAGGCTGACGATAATCTAACAATAGTATGGCGGGGCGGGTTTTATAGATAGCTTTTTCAACGGCCTCATAAGAAGCCACCAGTTCTACCCCAAAATTGTAAGCCGTCAAAATCTCAGTTAATTCTCGACACAGTGGCGAATCTTCAATGGCTATCATCACGCTTGGCCCAGTGGGTAAATTTTGGTTTTCTATGGGCGATAACAATTTTTGCACTAAACGGGTAAAACGTCCCAAATCTATCGGTTTAGGCAAAAAATTGTCATACAACGCAACGACAGAGGCCAGGCCAATAATCGGCACTTCATTAGCCGAGGCCAGATTAAGGGAGCTAACAGCTAAAATTGGGATTGAGGTCGTAGCCTCATCTTCCCGAATCATTTGCCACACCTTGTAACCATCTAAACCCGCCAAAAGGAAGTCAGAGATAATTAAGTCAGGTTTTTTGGTGCGAATAAGTTGTAATGCCGCATGTCCATCAGCAGCTATCAAAACGTTATAATTATCGCGCCGCAACACTCCCTGGAGTTGTTCCAGAGTTTGAGCATCGGAATCCATTAATAAAATTGAAGGGTTCATAATCACCTGATAGGCGTATAAGCCTAAATTTACGACATTTTTAGAGCTACAAGGTTTTTAGGACTTACGCAAAACCGTTCATTTTGAGGAGTGACACACGCCCTCGTGTGTCACTGTTAGCACGAGGGCGTGCTAACTCCGCGATCTCCGCGATTTTTGCGTAAGTCCTACCCTTGTAAGTCTGTAGGTTATACTGCGAGAGGGCATAAACTGGAGTGTCAAAATTTCATTTTCGCACTCCTGAAAAGTTTAATTCATGCCCTCGCGCAGTATATCTTAAATAAATCCATTATTTCCTAGCTCGCGTGACCGTTGCCGTCACGGTAAGCGCGGGTGTAGCCGTAAAAATTGCCGTTACCGTGACGGGCAAAGTCGGTTTCTGTGCCACCCAGCGCAAATGATTTATTTGGCTATCTAAAGTTAATTGGGTAGGCGGCGCACCATTGTAAGAGGTTTGATATAAATTGCCGTTATACACAAAAAGTAACTCTTGCCCATCGGCTGACCATTGTAATTCGGGCAGCCGTACCCCTGGCTCTGATTGGAAAGGGAAAAGTTGCTTTTTATTACTCCCGTCCCTATCAATCACCTGAATTTTATAACGACTATTGACCGATTGGAATGGCTCAAGGGCTTCGCCGAAAGCAATGCCCCATTGCCCCCAAACGGGATTCGCCCACATGCCAACCTGCGGCGCGATTTTAACTCGTAATGTATCGTCAACTTGCAATAACCACAGGTCAAATTGTTGGCTTTCTGCCGCCGACTCGGTGGCGACGGGCCGCCCATGCACTGTTGCCGCGATAAATTGACCATCTGGCGACCAACTTAAACTCGGTGTCCAAGCCCATTCACTGAGGGTTTCAAAGGGCGTAAAGGTGAACAGTGGCGTAATATTATAAGTAAGGGGTGATTGAACGGTAAACGTAATAATTCCAATTTGGTCAGGGCGAGCGTAGGCCAAACGCTGACCATCTGGCGACCACACAAAATGGCTGCCCCACCAGGCATATAACCCTTCAGTGTTAGGCGGCAAAATGGCGAGTGGCTTGGCTGATTTTGCCAAAGGATTGAATAGCCATAAATCGTTATGTGCCTTCCAGCCTGGCGCACTTACCGTGCGTTCGGCGGTGCTATAGGCGATGAGCGCAGGGCTAATGATGGGCGACCAGGCCGCATGTAACACCCCCGTTAGCTTAAGGGGCTGCGGCTCTTCGCCCACAATCGTGGTTGAGGCCAGCCATAATTCATTCAACGGTAAATCTATTTGGTTGCTAAAGGGCTGAGTGTAGAGCAAATAGCGACCATCAGGCGATAATTCAAACACATGTCCATCAAATTGGCTACCATTGGCTAAAATGCGCCGATTATTGGTGTTATCCCGCATGAGCCAAGCGCGGTCATTGGACAAATAGCTGATTGTACCTTCAAAGGCAACGGGGGGCAATTCACGCACTGGCCCAATGACCATAATTTCGGGGACGGCGGGCGTGACTACCTGACGCGAAATTTCGGTTTGGCTGACTTGCACCCCATTTTCAAAGACCAGCCGCACCGAAATGGCCTCCTCGCCATTAACTCCCAATTGCGCCAGGCGGGTTTCATTTGGCGCAAGAGCCTCATTTGTTACAATTTGTTGGTCAAAGGGAATGATTTCATGGCGCACCACCACCTCTTCCGTGACCCGCGTAATGACAACCGTTAGACCATCATCTAACGTCGTATATAAATCGGGTTTCACATGGTCAAGATTACTCAGCGTAATCTTAGCTTCAGTCAGCAATTCACGCACAGTAGTCGCTTCACTAGTGAGGGCGCGGCTTTGCCCATCTACTTTTAGGGTGACATTTTTGGCAGTAGGCGAATTTTGGCAGGCCACCAAAAATAGCCCTAAACACAAGCAAGCGAATAGGCGAATAAAGGCCACCAAAAATAGCCCTAAACACAAGCAAGCGAATAGGCGAATAAACAAATGAGCGAAATCATTCGCAATCTCGCAATCTCGCAATCTCACTTTAAATAGCCACCATGCCCCAATTCCACCAAATCGCGGCGCGTGAGATATTCCCCTGCCAGCAAACGGGGCAACACTAGGTCTATCACATTGGGGCTAAGGCTACGCGCACAACCTGGCGCGCCGACAATGGGAATCTCTTCGTAATAACCCAACATGAACAAATTGCCTGGCTCCACCGCCACGCCATGATGCACAATTTCGCCGCCAATGGCTTTAATGGCGCGCGGCGTAAGGTCGTCCTCATCCATGATGGAGGTTTCACCAACCATAATGATGAGCTTCGTTTTCGTCGCTAAAACGGCGCGTAAGGCCGCGCTGATAGCGGCTTCATTTTCAGGAATGTATGGCCCAACCACCAATTCGGCCTGGTGGGCAGCTAGGCGTTCCTGCACGGGCGCGATAAAATCTTCCCGCATTCTCTCCTCAGCGGCATGACTGCCCATAATAATCAGCGTGGCTTGGCAAATAATAAAGGGTTTTACCTCCAGAATCGGCTGCTGTTCTTGGGCAATACGTTCCGCCTGTTGCAGTCGCGTTTCGGGGATAGCATACGGAATTATTTTTAAGGTGGCTAAGACTTTTTTGGGCTGCACCACTGCATTATTACAAATTGTAGCGAGTGTAACTCCCAAAACCTCATTGAAAGCCAATAATGCCGCCACATTAATTTTGCATAATCCCGCCGCTTCCGCAATGAGATTGACCCGCCCCGTACTGGCGCGGGTTACACGAACCGCCCCCGCGCTAATAAGTTGGCCTAAACGGTGCGCGGCCTCATTTTCGCCCACATCATCGGAGGCTAAGGCTGCAATGTAAATTTGCGTTACGCCTATCTGCGCTAACATGGCAATATCATCAGCAGTTATAATATGCCCTTTAGTTAAAACCCGTTGCCCGTCAGGGCTTATTTGGTTGTGTAATAAAACATGACCAACTGCATCTTGAAGAATAACGTGTTTGATTTCCATAGTTGCTAATTATACCACAGACGCTCCAGAGCGTTTAATTGATAGGGAAAGTTAGGTAAAACACCCTCACCCCGCCCCTCTCCCAAAGGGCGAGGGGGAAATTTGACTCCCTCGCCCTTTGGGAGAGGGGCGGGGTGAGGGTTAAGCCAAACGTACCATTGTTGCCATGAGATGCTCTAGGGCTTGGGTGGGGTCGCTACAAAGGCCACAATGGACATCTGAGGTTTGGATAATGGTGCTACGGGGCGCGACCAACCAATGAAAGCGTTCGGGCATGTCTAATTGACCAATGGGGCCGTGACCGTTACAAATTGCAGGAATTAAGGCCAACAAGCGCGCCTCATGAAGTTCTACTTGGGCGGCCAAAAAGCGTTGAGTGCGACAAAAAAGAATGACCCCCGCGTTAATAAATTCGCCGCGCTCAACCAGGGGAACAATTTTAATGATGGCGTAATCATACGAACTGGGCATGGACACGTTGCGCCTCCTGCACGAATTGACTAGATGATTGCAAGCGTCGCTGTAAGTAAGCGATATATGCGGCACGGTGGTCGGCGGGGGTGGTAAATTGGGCTTCATGGCCTAGCCAAGCCGTGGGGATGAGGTTGACGATTTGTTGGATGATGGGGGGCGTAATTTGCGGACGTAAGGTTAAATCCGCCTCAGCCAAGTTGGTGGCGAGAGGTAATAAAACATGGTCTTTAATTAAGGGAAAGTTGGATTGGCTACGCGCCA
>JAIFLK010000322.1 GCA_020049115.1 Chloroflexota bacterium
ACGGCTGCGGTGTATCAACTGGCAACGAACCAAACAATATTTTAATTTCTTAGCGACTTAGCGACTTTGCGTTAAGACTCTAACGCAAAGTCGCAAAGTCGCTAAGAAATTTAGTCATCAGGTGACTTCAAGTCACCTGATGATTAGACCACATCACCCAAAAATTTACAGTATAACAAATTTTATGTCTCATCTACCCCTACATCTTTGGCGCAACCGCATCCACTACCTCCTCCTGGCCTTGATTCTCTTTGGCTTTTGGCTACGGCTCTCTTTTCTATTAAGCAACGTTTACCATATTGATGAGTTTATCAGCATGTTAGCCGTGCAAATGGTTGCCCTCAAAGGGTGGCCGATTTTGCCCTCTGGCCTGTTTTACGACCATGGGCTGTTATTTTCCTTATTATCAGGTGCGCTAGTCAAACTGGTAGGGTTTCGCGAGGCCATTGCGCGCTGGCCGAGTTTGTTATTTAGCGTCATGACCATTCCCGCCTACTACTTTGCCACCCGCCGTTTATTCAATTCGCCCACCGCAGGGCTATTCGCGGCCATGATTTTCACTTTAGATGATTTGAGCATTGTTTGGGGTGGGCGAGTCCGCATGTATGCCCAAGCCCATTTCTTCGTTTTATTAACCTTATTCTGGCTCATAACGAGTACCATGCAACGCCCTAACCTACGGGGGCGTTATATTTGTCTCATTATGTTAGCGGGGGCATTATTATCCCACACCATCAGTTTTTTAATTGGCTTACCGTTGGCGATATTACTCTTTATTTTTACCCTAACCTATCGGCGCGCTTGGCTATTTCAAGCCAGGTTATGGCAACAGGTCGTGGTGGGTGGCTTCAGTTTGTTTCTTATTCTAACAATCGTGGCAACGGGACAAACGAGCAGTACCAATGCCGTCTCCGCCACTGCCATGCCCGCCCAAGCCAATGCCACGGAGTCGTTTATCTCGCCTGATTTCACCTGGAGACGTTTTGATGATTTAATTGGCTATTATCAAGCTGACCCTTACGGTTGGTTATTATTCGTCATTATCATGGCCTTGCCCTGGTCTTTATTTCATTTATATCGGAGTCCGCAATCCTTTGCGGACAATCCGCAAAGGATTGCGGACTCCAATACAAGCGCGAAAGCTCATTTTGCAGCAGTAGCCTTTCTGTTTCTGACGTTATATTGCTTATTGGTGATTTTAGAGCAAGGGGGATTACTCGGCCCAACCTGGCAAAAAACCCGTTACCTTTTTGTATTAGTCACACCCGCCTTTTTTATGTTGGGCGCGGCCAGTCTTAATATATTGTTAGAAATTGCCTTGCGCCTGATAACCTATGTGCCACCGCTGCGCCCATTTCAGCCCCAAACCCTAGCCATGATACCCTTCATTGGTTTGTTAGGTATCAGCCAAATTTATGGTGCAACCGCCTGGAAAACTGCCCATGCCGTCAGCGCGGGCAGCTATAACACCGCCTTTGAATTTGTGGCTGACCAACGCCAAGCGGATGATAAAATTATGACGGTTCACCCTTCCGCCGCCTATATTTATACGGGGCAGTCGGATTATTACGCTAATCAAACCAGTGCCAGAGTCCTTGAGGCCGATGAAGATACCACCGATTTAGTTGACCGTTATATTGGCAGCCCCTTAATTAACTCCGTTGACCAGTTTAATCAAGTCTTGAGCCAACCGATGCGAGTTTGGTTGGTGGTGGATAAAGAACGGCTCTTTAGCCGTTTTGAGCCATTTTGGGTGCAACAGATTTTTGCTCAAATGGAATTGGCGCGGGATTTTGGTGGGGTGTATGTGTTCCGTAGCCGCCCCGCGCCCAGGCCAATTTTGGCTGAACCACAGACCACTTTGTCGGCTGATTTTAATCAAATCATTAAACTCGGTGGTTATAGTTTATTACCAAGTGGCGACGGCACCATTAAACTGGTACTTTATTGGCAGCCGCAAAATCTGCCCCCCATACCCTTGAAAGTTTTCGTTCAATTGCGAAACGGCACAGGTCAAAACCTCGCCCAAGCTGATCATTTCATTTTGGATAACCTGTTGTCTGCCGACGCTTGGCAGGATTTGCAACGCACTCATGACTGGCTGCGTGACACCGCGCACCTCACCCTGCCGTCCATGCCCACCGAGGCTGTCCCTTATCGGCTCTATATCGGTTTATATCACCCCGACACCTTTGAGCGTGTGCCTCTCCTGATGGACAGTAGCGGCGAAAATGCCGTCATCATAGGAATTAAGAATTAGGAATTAGGAATTAAATCGTTATTATAATTCCTAATTCCTAATTCCTAATTCCTAATTCCTAATTCCTAATTCCTAATTCTTAATTCCTAATTCCCCATGCAGCGTTTAGAAATTCTCTTTAGCAACCGTCCCTTGACTAAAGCCTTGTGGATGTCAGTGGACGTATTGTTAATCAATATTGCTTTCATGTTAGCCTATTGGCTACGTTATAGTGTGCAACTTTTTCGCGCCGTTGACCCCGCCTTTAACGTGCCTTATACCGTCTATTGGCCGTTTGTCATGCTCTTTACGGCCTTGCTCATTGGCGTTTATCGCCACCAGGGGCTATATCGGGCGCGGCGGCAGGTTTCATGGTTTGAGGAATTTTACGCCCTGCTCAATGGTACGGCAACGGGCGCAATCATTACAATTGTTATTGTTTTTTTGTATCAACCCAGCTTCTATTCCCGCCTCATATTTCTTTACGCCGCATTATTTTCAGTTGTTTTGCTAAGTGGTGGTCGGGTGCTAAAATTATGGTTATTCCGCGCCCTCCGCCATCATGGGATTGGCATTAAGCGGCTGCTCATTGTCGGCGCGGGCGAAATTGCCCGCACCGTCATGCGAACCATTGTGGCGCATCCCGACCTCGGCTTTCGCATTATCGGTTTTTTGGACGATGACCCTGAAAAACAAGTGACCAATATCGGCCCGTTTAAAGCCTTTGGGCGGCTGGAGAATTTAGACCCCGTATTACGTAATGAACAGATAGATGAAGTCATCATCACCCTACCCTGGCAGTATCATCACAAAATCTTAAGCATCATGGTGCATTGCCAACGCCAACACATTCGCGCCCGCATTGTGCCAGACCTCTTCCAACTGACCATCAACCACATGCATATCATTGACCTTGCGGGCATCCCCATGATTGGCACGCGGGAGGTCAGTATTAGTGGGCTAAATCAAGTGGTTAAGCGGGGGCTGGATTTAGTGTTAGGCACACTATTATTTATTTTGGCCTCGCCGTTAATGGGGCTGATTGCCCTCATTATCAAAATGGAATCGGCTGGCCCCGTCATTTTTAGACAGCAACGAATCGGCAAAAATGGCGAACCGTTCACCATGTATAAATTTCGCTCCATGATTGCTGATGCCGAAGAGCGTAAATATATGTTACAGGAATTAAATGAGGCGCAAGGGCCGTTATTCAAAATTAAGGAAGACCCGCGCATTACTTCACTCGGCAAATGGCTACGCAAATTTAGCATGGACGAATGGCCGCAGTTATATAACGTCATTCGCGGCGACATGAGCTTGATTGGCCCCCGCCCGCCCTTGCCCGATGAAGTGGCGCAATATCAAGAGTGGCACATGCGGCGGTTAGAAGTTGCCCCTGGTATTACGGGTTTGGGGCAAGTCAGTGGTCGCTCCGAGTTGAGCTTTGATGAAATGGCCTTGTTGGACATTTATTACATTGAAAATTGGTCGCTACTGATGGATACGCAAATTTTATTACGGACTATTCCCCGTGTCATTTTGGGCAGCGGCGCGTATTAAGAATTAAGAATTAGGAATTATACTTCGCGAGGGGACAAATTGGAGTGCAAACCTTTATGTTTGCTCATAATATGTTAGGCAAACCTAAAGGTTTGCACTCTAGTTATAGGCTGTTGTAATAAAATTACGGAAAATGGACTATGAAACAGCAATGGCTGTGGGGCGGAGTTGTCATCATCATTTTTATTACCATTAAGCTGTCATTAACCATCATGACAAGCCAAGCCTCGGCGCGCCTAATACAGAAGTGCAATGGCTTTAGCCATTGTCAAACAACCAATACTGTTTCACTCTCGTTGCTAACCTATACCCTTTATTTACCTTTCATTACGGGTTCAGGCCATGAGGTTACTTCAACGCCAACCGCCACCGCTGCGCCTATTCCAACCGTGACTATCACGCCTACGCCTACCCTAACCGTAACAATAACCTTAACACCTAAGCCTCCCATGACCGTTACGCCAACCTCAACTGTAATGATAACTAACACTGCAACCGCGATGGCGACGCATCCCGCGACCATCACCCCAATAGCGACGCGCCCCGCTACCATAACCCCCACCGCGACCCTCATGCCCATCATAAACTGTAACCCTAGTAATGGTTCGGGGGGCTTCACGGGTGGGGTTTATACCACCACTGTAGCGGGGCTTAAGGCAATCGTCATTGTTGGGGCGGGTTATGACCCACAGCAGCCGACCTATTTGGGCTTTTTTCTGCATGGAGATGGCGGCAATTATTATCGTTTTACTGACCCACAAGATAAAGTAACCCAATTTATTCAGCAACATCACTGGATTTTAGTCTCGCCGCAATCCCCTAATGGTGGCGCGCGCTGGTGGACGGAGTATTGGGAGAGTGATTTTGTGCCACAAATGCGAGCAGTAATGGAAGAGATGTTTACGAAATACAATATATGTCGTAATGTTTTGTTTGGGGCGAGCGTGTCAGGTGGCTCGGAATTTGTTACCAATTACTTCTTTCCCCAAGCAGGCGCAGATTATCCCGCCCATTTTGTCTTAAATTGTGGCGGTGACGTTTGGCTATGGGAGGCACAACAGCAAATTTCCGCCCTATCTCAACAGCCCCAGGTTAAAACCCGCGCCAGTTTTGATTTTGTTTATGGCACGAATGATTATCTTTATAACACCATTCAAAAGGCCATTCGTATTTATAGTAACGCGGGCTTTACGGTTAATATTGATGAAACAGCAGGCATGGGGCATTGCGATAGTTGGCATAGTGATGGCTTCCCCTCCGCTGACGAAAAAATTAGCATCCATTGGGATAAAATCGCCCGTGAGTTAAAGATTTATTAGATTTTTGTGCTAGTGTCCTGTCAAGTGTGATTTGTTGAGTCATCAGGTGACTTCTAGTCACCTGATGACTCAACAAATCACACTTGACGAGACACTAGCTAGGAGTCCAAAGCGGTACGCTTTGACATCTGGCTCAAAGCGTACCGCTTTGGACTCCGCTTAATTCGTCACTAAAACTAAAGGCTTAGCCGTTTTATGCGTGTTCTCATGCTGTCCAAAGCCTGCATTGTCGGGGCTTACCAGAAAAAACTTGAAGAGATAGCTGCCATTCCTGGGGTTGAATTAACGGTAGTTGTACCCGAAATGTGGCTTGACCCGCATGGGGGCGCGTCACGTCTTGAAAGGGAGCATTTAGAGGGCTATGAACTGGTCGTGACAGACATGGCAATGAATGGTCATTTTCATCTGCATTATTATCCCAAATTAAAAGAAATTGTCCGCCGAGTGCGCCCCGATGTCTTTCATATTGATGAAGAACCCTATAATTTAGCCACCTTTCAGGCCATGCGCCTCGCCCGCCAAGCGGGGGCGCGCAGTGTCGTTTTCACCTGGCAAAATCTTTATCGCCGCTATCCACCGCCCTTTTATTTCATGGAGCGATATGTTTTGCAACGTACCGACGCGCTGTTAGTGGGTAATCGTGAAGCTCAAGATGTTTGGTGGCGCAAAGGTTATCGCGGCCAGATCCATTTAATTCCTCAATTTGGCGTTGACCCCGCCATTTATTACCGTCACTTACGCCCGACGCGGCGTGGCCGTTTGAGCGTGTTCAAACAGCGCGTTGCCATTAGCCGTCCTAGTCAACCAACGTTAGTGATTGGTTATGTCGGGCGATTGGTGGAGGAAAAAGGCATTGAATTGTTATTACAATCCGTTAGTCGTTTAGCGGGGCCATGGTCACTCCAAATTTTGGGTGATGGGCCAGATAAATTGCGGCTGGAAAAAGTGGCGCATTGGCTCGGCATTAGCGGACGCGTCTCTTTTAGCCCTAAAATGCCTTCTTCACATTTGCCCAATTATTTTAGCGGCTTAGATGTTTTAGTATTACCTTCCATTGCTCAACCTAACTGGAAAGAGCAATTTGGGCGGGTTCTCATTGAGGCCATGGCTTGTGATGTGGTGGTGGTCGGGGCAGAGTCGGGCGCGATACCCGAAGTGATTGGTGACGCGGGCTTGACCTTTCCTGAACGTAATATTGAGGCTCTGCAAGACCAACTCCAACGGCTGATTGATGATGTCCCTTTGCGGCAAGAACTCCGCCTGCGCGGGCGGCAGCGAGTGCTAGATAATTACACCCAAGCAGCAGTGGCGCGCAAAACGGTGGAGGTTTATCGGGAGGTGTTGGGAGTATCGCGAGTGGGGCAGGAAATTTAGTATCCTTAGACATCCGATTTCTTCAAGAAATCGGATGTCTAAAATTTTACAGCCGCCTCAATTTGACAACTTTTCTGACTCTGGTTATAATTCACTCTCGTAAATCAAAATGCCCTTGTAGCTCAGTGGTAGAGCAGCTGTTTTGTAAACAGCCGGTCGTTGGTTCGAGTCCGACCAGGGGCTTTAGCCTTAAATGATAAAACTTCACAAAAATTGCTCTTAGGATTATAGTTATATCCTAAAGTTGTCCCAAAACCGCTGCCTTGATTGCGGTTTTTTGGTTTGCTTAGGTAAGGCTATTGTGAGCATGACTACCCTAATTTTAATGTGGCTGATTTGCTACAATACAAACCGCATTAAATCTAATACTAGGTTGTTTTTTATAACCCTCTTCATTAACAATACTTTGTCTTTTTATCACTCCACTTCAACCTGATAATTATAGTACAGCATTAGTGGCTGTGTGGGAACTGAGAGAGGTTTTAAAAGGAGATTCGTTATGGATTTAGATATAATTGAAAAATGTCTTAATATTACTGCTGTTTCAATTGGAATCATTGGTTCATTGTATGGCTTTTGGAAGTGGTTAGAGCCGCGTATTTCGCAATCTAATGGGTCATCGCAATCTTACACTTCGCCGCCGCCGTCATCATCTTATACTGCGCCGCGATCATCGTCATCTACTAACAAGAAGGTTGAAAAGGGCGTGAAGATTGGCGAGTTGATTGGTATGATGATTGGCGGGGGGGCGCGATAATTGGCGTGATGATTGGCGCGTGGATTGGTGGGGAGAGTGGTTGGGTGTTTGGCTGTCTGATTGGCTGGGTGATTTGTGGGGCGATTGGCATGGAGATTGGCGCGTGGATTGGCAGAGTGTCAGCAAATAAAAACTAACAAGGAAGGCCGCCCCCGCAGTGGCCTTTTTTGTTACCATGCGCCGCATGGGGCTTAACGACTATTAAACGGACTAAAATAGCCTAAAATGGGCAGTGATGATATAATATCATTAACCCTTTCCGTTAATAATTTACTTGAGGCGCAGTTTGGATATTCTCTTCGACTCCAAAAAATTTCAAAAAGAATGTAAGCAGCAACGATTATTAATAAAACGATATGGTGAAGTGATGGCAAAACGCATCGGGCGCAGATTGGATGATTTGCGCGCTGCCGATAACTTAGAAACCATGCGCCATCTGCCTGGCCGTTGCCATGAATTGATAGGCAATCGGGCGGGTTCATTATCGCTAGATTTAGAGCATCCATATCGGCTCATTTTTATGCCTGAACATGACCCCATCCCGCGTAAAATTGATGGTGGTCTAAACTGGTCACAAGTAACAGCAGTGCGGATAATTAGGGTGGAGGATACACATGATAACTAAAAATGAATATGAACCCGATGTTGTTTCATGGCCAGGCGAAACCCTCGCCGAGGTTTTAGAGGAACGTCAGATGACCCAAGCCGAATTAGCCGAAAGAATGGGTCGCCCTAAGAAAACAATCAATGAAATTATTCAGGGTAAAACCAGTATTACCCCTGAAACGGCCTTACAATTAGAACATGTGTTGCATATCCCCGCTACTTTTTGGAATAATCGCCAACTCCAATATGACGAATATCGTGCTAAACAAGCCGAAAGAGACAGGCTAAAATCAGAAGATCATTGGTTGAAAAAATTCCCCATCAAAATGATGATGAAGTTAGGGTGGTTGAAGGAAGAAACGGACTCGGTTACTCAGCTACAAAACTTGCTTAACTTTTTTGCGGTCGGCTCAGTGGAACAATTCACCCACTGGCCTAAAACGCGATCTTTTCGCAAATCGGAAGCCTTTGAAAGTGACGACGCGGCCTTAGCGGTATGGGTGCGGCGCGGCGAAATAGAGGGCGCGACCATTGCTTGTCAACCTTACCATGCCTCTCGTTTTAAAGAAATATTACAACACGTTCGGCTTTTAACGATTTTGCCACCTGAAGAATTTCAACCTGAATTAGTTAAATTGTGCGCTACAGCAGGAGTAGCAGTGGTGTTTGTGCCTGAATTGCCCAAATGCGGTGTGAGTGGGGCAGCGGGTTGGCTGGCTGCTGACAAAGCCTTGATTCAGTTAAGTTTGCGTCATAAAACAAATGACCATTTATGGTTTACTTTTTTTCATGAGGCGGCTCACATTCTCTTACATCAAAAATCAATGCTTTTCATTGATATGGAATATTATGAGAAAAGCAGCCAAGAAGAGGAGGCCAATCAGGTAGCGCGGGATTTATTAATCTCCCCTAAAGAATGGCAGTTATTCTTAAGTTCAGGCACAACTTATATGAGCAAGGAACGGATTAAGCAGTTTGCCCAAACAATAGGCATTGCCCCAGGTATCGTTGTCGGTAGGTTACAACATGAAGGGCATTTACGTTATACACATTGTAATGAGTTGAAAGTAGCCTTTCAATGGCAAAACACTGAGGAATAAAAGCCAGTCAGCCAGTCAGTTTTTAGCTGATAGCTGACTGGCTAACACGCGAGAAGAAACCACCGTTTTATTGACCAACACCAATTTATTAAAACTGGACTCCATCCTTAGACACTTTATTCATTATTCATTCTCCTCATGACTCATTATCAACAAATTTACTCCCACCGCGCTGCCGACTATCATCGCCTCATTGCAGCGGAGGATAAACATGGGCATCTCTTGCCCGCGTTAGAAAAAGTCACCTCCTTGCGGGGCAAACGAATTTTAGATTTAGGCACAGGAACAGGGCGATTGCCGTTACTGCTGGCTCATCAAGCTGCGTCGATGATTTGTATGGACTTGTATGATAATATGTTACGTGAACATCAACGGCAACGCGCCCAAGTCGGTGGCGGCTGGTCACTATTGCAGGGCGACATGCAGATGTTACCATTACGAGATGCTTCGTTTGACATTGTAACAGCAGGTTGGGCGATTGGACATTCACGCACCTGGTATGCCGATAATTGGCGGGTGGTCATTGCCCAAATCTTACAGGAAATGCAGCGCGTGGCGACGACTGACGGAGTGTTAATCATCATGGAAACGCTGACGACGGGGAGTTTGAAACCCGCGCCGCCCACCCGCGAACTGGCTGAATATTACGCTTGGCTGGAGAGTGAGTGGGGGTTTCGGCGGCAAGTCATTCGCACGGATTATCATTTTGCGGATATTGCCGATGCGGTGGCGAAAACGGAGTTTTTCTTTGGCGAGCAGATGACCCAAGCGATTGAGCAAAATCAGTGGGTGCAACTACCTGAGTGGACAGGCGTGTGGAGTCGGGTGGGCGGGGGCTGATTTGAAATTTGTTATACGACGCGCGGCCACAAACTGGAGTCCAAATCTTTAGATTTGTTAGATTGGGCGGTCAAATCTAAAGATTTGGACTCCGTAAAAACCAAGGCAGAGACAAGGCAGGTCTTGTTTCTACGCACTATGATTTCCTAACAAAGTGCTTACGTTAAGTGAGACTATATCCATGATGAGCTTATCATGATTAACCACCAGGTTTGCTAAATAGAGCTAATCTAGTTATAACCATAAGCATGGAATTAACCCTTAATCATGTCCTTAATAGGAATGATGTATCTTATCAATAGGAATAACTATGGCTACAAATCTAAAATCTCAGACTTACTTTATCTTAACAGTTGCTTTGTTTGGTTTTATTATCTTAGTCGCCTCGGTCAGTTTCACCTCGGCTCAAACCACCATTCCCCATTCCAGAGATACAAACGCGCTTTACCGAAACCTTTGAGTCTGGCTCATGGGATACGCTATGGCGACCACGCCCCACCGACGCTCACCCTGGCTTGGAGGTGTTAGATGGTCATGGGGGTAAAATGTTGGTGACGACGGTGACGACGGCAGTCACTCGTTTACGTTTACCTAACGTTATCAATGCCCAAGAGGGGTATGTTTCTTTTTGGTTTAACCCCAATAATGTAGTTATTCCCGAACAGAATAGTAGTGGCGCGAGTCTCACCTATTTGCCCGATAAATCCATCGTCATTGCTGAGGTGGTTGGCCTAACGGTAGATAAACAAGAAAAATCATTGGTGGCCTTGCACCTGCGTAAAGCCGCTGACACAGGTTATAACGTTTTTTTGCGTTGGAATAATGTTACTGGCGCGGCGGAATATGACCAAATTGGGGCTAAATTTAATGAGGTGGAAATTATCAATGGTTGGCAGAAAATCACTCTCGGCTATCGCGTGGGTGAATGGGTGGGGTTATGGATTAATGATGTGTCGGTGCGCTCAATCACTCAACCTACCGTCGGCCATGCCGCCGAATCGGGTTCATTTGTACACATTGGCAAACCCTGGGCCAATACGGCTGCACAAACTGTGCCATCAGGGGTGATACAATATGATGACATTACGGTGGCGATTCCTCTGAATACGCCCACACCAACTCATACGCCCACCTTTA
>JAIFLK010000268.1:0-10187 GCA_020049115.1 Chloroflexota bacterium
CGCTGCGGCGCAAAGGGCTGAGGCTAATGGCACGCCCAACCCCGCCACGCAACAAGCCAGGGCTAATCAAACCGCTGCGGCGCAAAGGGCTGAGGCTAATGGCACGCCCAACCCCGCCACGCAACAAGCCAGGGCTAATCAAACCGCTGCGGCGCAAACGGCTGAGGCTAATGGCACGCCCAACCCCGCTACGGTCTCAGCTCAACAAACTGCTACTTCAGGCGGAGAGGAAGAAAGCCCTTCTGAGGGGGGGGAAAAGACAGCTACCGCTCCAGCCGCCACTGAAACGGCTACACCGCAACCCACCGCCACTGCCATGCCCCAAACCACTGCCACAACTCAACCAACAATTACCCCTCAACCTACAGCTACCTCCACAACTCAGCCAACGGCCACTAATACCCCGTTGCCTTCAACTACCCTGGGTCAGGTTGGTCAACCGCAACATGGGCAGTTAATTATCGGCACGAACAGCTTACAATATGCTCCTGCCCCTGATTTTTATGGCTTAGATAGTTTCACTTATACCGTGAAAGGTGCGGTCGCGGCGCGGCTATCGGCGCGCCAAACCTCCCCGATTGAATTAACGGTTTTGGAAGACAGCCCTCCTAATAATGTGCCTATTCCCCCTAATCCTAATACCACTGATATAATTGTAACAATTAATGTCACTGTGATTAATGTGAATGACAATCCCCAAGCCCTGACTGATACCTTCACCCTAACTGAGGACACACCTACCCTGTTAAATGTTTTAGCGAATGATAGCTATTTGCCTGACCCCGTTGAAACGCTCACTTTGATGAATTTGAGTTTGCCAAGCCATGGCCTGGCCTCAATCGCTGGGGCAGAGGTGTTATACACCCCAACCTTAAATTATGCGGGGAGTGATGGTTTCACCTACACGATTAATGATGGTCATGGTGGCATCGCTACCACGGTGGTTAATCTCACGATTACTAATGTGAATGACCTGCCGCAATTTGTCAGCGTTCCAGTTTTGACGGCTACGGAAAATATTACGTATAACTACGCAATTGCTACGGCTGATGTTGATTTGCCATCTGGCGATGTGCTGACCATGACGGCTTTAACGTTGCCTGCGTGGTTGAACCTTGCCCCAAATGGTAATAATGCTTTATTAAACGGTTTGCCAACGAATAGTGAAGTGGGTATACATGCTGTTGTGTTACAATTAGCTGACGCGGTAGGTTTAACGACTCAACAGAGTTTTGATATTACGGTGATTAACGTTAATAACCCGCCTTCTTTTATTAGCAGCCCGTTATTAACGGCGACCCAAGACGTTACCTATAGTTACGTGATTAGCACCACTGACCTTGATTTACCTTACGGCGATATTTTAGCCCTGGCTGTAATTACCGCGCCCAGTTGGTTACATTTAACTAACGGAATTTTAACGGGTCTTCCCACGAATAGTGATGTGGCGACCACAACCATTGCCTTGTTGGTGACTGACCTAAATGGCCTGACAGCAACGCAAACTTTTAGCCTGACGGTGCTTGAGGCGAATGACCCGCCGACCAATACCGTACCTTTCACCCAAACAATGCTTGACCATGAGATGCTAGTTTTTGGCCCAGCGTATACCAACACGATTTTCATTGCCGATATTGATGCGGGTAACAACCCTTTGACCGTCACTTTTAGTGTGACCCAAGGCACTTTGACTCTCAGCCAAACGACAAACCTGATGTTGGTCACGGGGAATGGTAGCCCAAATTTAACGTTTAGCGGCTTATTGGCTGACCTCAATATCGCCTTCCAGAGTTTAAGCTACAGTCCCATTATCAATTCAGATGGACTATTCCAACTGACCATGACCACTGTTGACGGAGGGCAACTCGCGCTAAGTGATAGTGACACAATTGCCATTATAGTGCAACGTATCAATGCCGCACCTCAGTGGACGTACCCCTTAACGGCAACCGTCATGCAAAATACGCCCCTCCTGTTTAGTGTTACTAATAGTAATGTTATCGCTGTGAACGACTTGGACGCGGGGAATGGTGCATTACAAATTACCATGTCTATCACTTCAGGTACAATGAGTTTGGCTAATCTGAGTGGCCTAACCTTTAGTCAGGGTGATGGTTTGACCGATACGCAACTGAGTTTTAGTGGCATTTTAACCAATTTGAATATCGCCCTCAATGGCCTTACTTATTCGCCGACGCTGAATTATAGCGGGGATACCTTGTTACAATTAGCGGTTGATGACTTGGGGCATACAGGATTGCCTGGCCCCTTGACCGATACGGTCATTATTACGATTACTGTTCAGCCAATAAATGCCCCGCCAGTGGTGATGGGGCCAGGCCAGCAAATTGTTACGGAAGATGTTGCTCTCGTGTTAGCCGTTACCCAAAGTAATGCGATTACGGTGAGTGACTCGGACGCGGGCGCGAATCCCATTGCCATGACCTTAAGCGTTATGTCAGGCACGTTGAGCTTGAGCCAAATCAGCGGTTTAACGTTTACGGTGGGTGATGGCATTACGGATACAACGATGACCTTTCAGGGGATAATTACAGACTTGAATATCGCCTTAAATGGTTTAGTCTTTAGCCCTACTTTAAACACTCATGGCTTAACCCGCCTAAATATTATGGTTGATGACCTCGGCTATGTGGGTGCGCCTGGCCCGTTGAGCGTGACCCAAACGGTGGTCATTAGCATTACGCCCATGAATGACGCGCCGATTATTACGCCGACTATTTTTACGACCACCGAAGATACTCCGCTTATTATGCAAGTTGTCGGTTATGACCCTGAAGGCGACCCGTTGACTTATCAAGCCGTGAGCTTTCCCACTGTGGGTAGTTTAATTTTCTCGCCAAGTGGTGCGTTTACCTACACCCCGCCCGCTAATTGGGCTGGCACGGACAAATTTACTTATCGGGCCAATGATGGTCAGTTAAACTCAAATATTGCTGTGGTAACAATAAGTGTTACCCCTGTGAATGACCCGCCCGTTTTTGTGAGTACCGCGATTTTAGTGGCGTATCAAAATATTACGTATACTTATTATGTTACGGCCACCGATATTGATAGCAATCCTGTCACGCTGTCCGCGCCCACTAAACCTGCCTGGCTTACATTGGTTGATAATGGCAATGGTACAGGAGTTTTAACGGGGACACCTCCATGTGGGGGTGCTACGGGTAATTATCCTGTTATCTTACAAACTAGTGACGGAAGTGTAAGTACACTGCAAAGTTTTAGTATCAATCTGACGAATAACCTTCTGGTGGATAATGTGGCCGATATTGATGATGCCAATGTGACGACTGGTAATTTCACCCTGCGCGAAGCCATTGCTTATGCTTGTGCTAATGATACCATTACTTTTGCCCCCGCGCTCAGTGGGCAAACGATTATATTAGGCAGTGAATTACTCATTGATAAGGATTTGACCATTAGCGGCACGGTGCCGATGATGATAAGTGGCAATAACACCACCCGCGTCTTCCAAGTGACCGCAGGTAATGTTACTTTTAACAGCTTAACGATTACGGGGGGTAATCCTGCTACTAGCCCTGCCCCAGCGGGTATTGGTGGTGGGATTCATACTTTGGTAGGGACAACTGTAACGGTTAATAACAGCACTTTGATTAACAATACCGCCTCACAAGGCGCGGCCATGTTTAATACTGGGGTCATCATCGTCAATAACAGCACCGTTGCCACCAATACCGCTACGGGATGGGGCGGGGGACTCTCCTCTGATGGCACAATTGGCACAGCAACCATGGTAAATAATAGTACCTTCTATAACAACACCGCCACTAATAGTGGCGGAGCTATCGCGGTGAATTACGCTGGGATATATCTCAAAAATGTAACCTTTGATAGTAATCAACGCACTATTTACATTGCCAACAGTGCTACCCTGACCGCTACCAATAGTATCATCTCTAATAATACGGCTGGTAATATGTGTACTCTGGCCTTTGCTGCACCGACTATTGATGCGGGCGCAACCGTGAATAACCTGATTCAAGATGTGGGGTCAACCTGTACAGGTTTAACGGACGGGGTCAACGGCAATAAAATTGGCGCGGCCTATAACCCACTCCTCGGCCCGTTAGCCAATAATGGCGGGAATACGCAAACCATGGCCTTATTCGCAGGCAGTCCTGCGGCTAATGCAGGGGATAATGCCACTTGTTTGACCACCGACCAACGCGGCGTGGCGCGTCCCATTGGCGCGACCTGTGACATTGGGGCGTATGAAAGTGACCAAGCCCCCATTGCGGGACATTTCAATGGCTTGAATTTAGATGGGATGGATAACAATATCTTACTACCCTCTAATGCGGCCTTGAATTTTAGTGGTGGGTCGAATCTATCCATTGAGATGTGGATTAAGACCAGTGCCGTTGATGATGCAAACTTATTTACCAAACCTGACGCAGCTGCGGGAAGTGGTGTGCAATATGTATTTGGAGTCAATGCAGGTGGCACACTTCAACTCTCAATGGATGACCATGTGGGCGGAGGAGGATGGTCTCATATCAGTGGAGTAACTACCGTTAATACGGGTCTATGGACTCATGTTGCTCTCAGTAAATCAGGTTGTAATATTAATTTTTATGTGAATGGCATCGCGGCAGGCAGTGGCACTGTTGGCGGAGCGCAATGTACGTCACCCAGTTCCACCAATCAAGCAACCCTTTTCTTTAGCCCTCTTTATGGCAGTTATTTCAATGGGCAGGCCGATGAGATTCGCTTATGGAATACGGCGCGCACTCAGACGGAGATTCAGGCCAACATGGGGCGCGCCTTAATCGGTGATGAGGTGGGTTTGTTGGGTTATTGGCAATTAGAGGAGGGTAGCGGCACCACCGCCAATGATACCACCGCCAATGCGCTGCATGGCACATTACAAAACTTTGTCGCTACTGATTGGATTAAAACCACCCAAACGGTTGGCCCCGCGTGGCGTATCTTAAGCACGGTTACGCTTAATAACACCTTGCCAAGTTATGAGCCAGAGGGTCAAGGTGTAACTTATAGTATTGTCAGCAATGGGTCACAAGGTGTGGCAACCATAACCAATGCGAGTACAGGCGCGTTTACATATGTGCCTAATTCTGGGGCGAGTGGCGTGGACACCTTCACCTATAAAGTGAATGATGGCACGAGTGACTCCAATGTTCAAACCGCCACCGTTGAATTGATTAGCTTGGTAGTGTCTACTCTGGCTGATACCATTGATGGTAATTTTAGCTTAGGGCAAAATAGCTTGCGCGAGGCCATTGCCAATGCTTCTGCGGGTAGCATGATTACCTTTGACGCGACTATCAGTGGCGGGACAATTACGTTGGGCAGTGAATTGGCGATTAACAAGAGCCTGACCATTAGCAGCACTATTCCCATTACGATTAGTGGCAATAATCTAGTGCGGGTGTTTAATGTGGGGGCGAGTGCGACCAATGTGACCTTTGATGGTTTGGGGATTGCCAATGGTAATGCTGGGGCAGCCAATGGCGGAGGCATTTATGTGGCTTCGTCAGCCAGTACGGTCACGATAAATAATAGTACTTTGTCCAATAATGCGGCGACTGTGGCTGCGGGACTGCATAATAATGGAGGTACTGTAATTGTTAGTAATAGTACGGTGAACAATAATATTTCGACTTGGGATGTGGGCGGTCTATTTAATTATCTGGGTACTATGACGATTAATAACAGTACCATAGCCAATAATAGTGCTGTTCACTACGGTGGCGGGTTGTTTAATCAAGGTGTCATGAATATTAATAACAGCACCGTATCGGGTAACTCGGCGGTGGGTGGTGGGGGGGCTAATGGTGGCGGGATTTATAACTGGAGTGGGGGAACGTTATATCTAAGAAATACCATCATTGCCAATAGCACCAATGGGGATTGTGTGAACGGTGGTACGATTGCCACGAACATCAATAATTTGATTAAAGATGGCAGTTGTAACGTTGGTACGACCTTGAGTGGCTATGTTTCTGGTGAGCCGAACCTCGGCCCGTTAGCCAATAATGGTGGCTCAACCCTGACCATGATACCCTCCGCCTGTAGCCCTGCGATTAACGCGGCGGGCGCGGGCGCGCTAACTACTGACCAAACAGGTCAAGCGGCTGTAGGAACACGCGATATAGGCGCGTTTGAATATCAAACGGCTTCTACTTCACCTATTACGGTACTTAATACCACGGATAGTGGCCCTGGTTCATTGCGTGATGCGATTTGTTTAGTTACGGCAGGGGGTATCATTGATTTTACCCCCGCGCTGACAGGGCAGACCATTACCCTCTCTTCAGCTCAATTAGACATTAACAAAAATATGACCATTAGCGGGACTGTTCCCATTACAATAAGTGGTGATAATGCGGTGCGGGTGTTTTATGTGGGAGTGGGGCTGACCAATGTGGTTTTAGACGGCTTAAGTGTTATTAACGGCAACTCTTTGACATATGGGGCAGGACTGGACAATCGCGCCAGTACAGTAACTATTAACAACAGTACCTTTGCCAATAATAACGACACGAACGGCGGAGGCGGGGCTATTACCAATATTGGGGGAACCTTGGTGATTAATAATAGTACCTTTTATAATAATAGTGCCGGTGGGGGCAACAGTGGCGGGGCGGTTGAGTCTAGTGGGACGTTAACCATTCAAAATAGTACCTTTGCCAATAACAGTTCCACCAATCTTGGGGGCGCAGTGTCTTTTGTTGGAACGACTCTAACCATTAAAAATTCCACCTTTTCAGGCAATAATGCTACCACCAATGGGCGTACCTTTTACCTGACGGCGGGAGCAACCCATATTTACAACACTATCATGGCGAATGGCACGGGGGGTGGCTCAGAATGTGCGGGCGCAGGCTTAACCACCAACACCAATAACTTGATTGAAACAGGGACATGTGGCGGGGCGATTACCAGCGACCCCCAACTTGGCCCATTACAAAATAACGGTGGCAATACCCAAACCATGCAATTGTTAGCGGGTAGCCCTGCCATTGATGCAGGGAATAATGGCACATGTTTAGCCACTGACCAACGGGGCATAGCCCGTCCACGCAATGGCATATGTGACCTGGGCGCGTTTGAGGGTGATGGATCGGGTGGTTTGCGTCCCGCCCCTGTTGAGCTACGGCAGATTTACCTGCCGTTGTTGCTGAAAAAATAGGAGTAATATTTAAAGACCTCACAGGTTTTAGAAACCTGTGAGGTCTCGGCGGAAGGATTTATCATGAAAAAATGGAAACCGTTTTCTAAATGGACAATTGAGGAAGTTGAACAAGAATTTGGGGTGGTAGAGCAACCGCAAGAATACGCTTTATTAACAAGTTGGTTAACCCAAATAGAATTAGCCTCGCCTGAAATAAGCCCTTGGTTACCGCAACTCCAGGCGCAGTTGCTGAAAAATATTTACACTTGGAACGAGGAAGAGCTACGAGTTAAATTTATTGGGCCGCTATTAGCCCAAGTGAATTTTGACCATGAGGCTTATCAATCGTTTTTTGAGCGTGAAATTTCTGTCCGTTATAAAAACGACATATTATCAGGAACGGTTGATTTTGTAGTGGCTCAAGGTCTTCGTTCACCTCAAGCCCCCTATTTTTTCCTCCATGAACACAAACGCGAAGCCAATTCGTCAGATGACCCGCGTGGGCAATTGTTGGTGGCGATGGTGGCGGCGCAAATTCTCAATCAAAATGCTCAACCCGTTTATGGCGTATATATTATCGGACGGGCCTGGTTTTTTGTCATTTTACATGGTAAGGAATACGCCGTTAGTTTGGCCTACGATGCAACGAAAGATGAGATTTATCAACTTTTCGGCATTTTACAACATACCCGCCAGATTATTGATGAGATTGTGCAGCAAAAAAGGAGTCCAAATCTTTAGATTTGTTAGAGTCAAATCTAAAGATTTGGACTCCTTTTTATCACTTCATCTACCCCTTTTAGATTCATATTAAGTAACGCCTCCGCTTTATCAAGCGTCAGGCGCAAATCTAATGGAATAGTGTCGGAAATCTCCGCCGCCAGGCCCGCGCAGATTTGTGTCTCATGCCCCACTTGCCACCATTGCAAGAGCTTACGTCCAAACAGTTCCCGCGTGATGGGCTGACTCCCCGCAATATTGAGCAACCCCGCAAAATCCAAATCTCCCAATTTAAGTAAAGCCGTCGCTAAATCCTCCACCCAAACGGGTTGGCGGATGACATCACTAAACAAGGCCAACGTTTCGCCGCGTTGCAACTGCGCCGCAAAGCCCGCCGTACTACGGTCTATGACGTTTAGGCCATAAATGAGCGAAGTCCGCACAATGGCCGCGTGAGGGCAATATGCTTGCACGGCGGCCTCACCTAACGCTTTCGTTTGCCCATAAACATTCAATGGGTTGGGGGGCGCGTCATCTGCGTAGGGCGCATGGCGACCATCATGCACCACATCACTCGACACATGCACTAGGCGCGCGCCCACTAAATTGGCGGCTTCGGCCATATAACGTGAGCCGTCTACATTGACCCGTTGCATGGCGAGGTCATTGCCGCGCCCTGGATTGATGGCGGCGGTGTGAATGATAATTTCGGGGGCTAACTCTTGAATTAAGGCAACTACCGCGTTACGATTGGTTAAATCTAGGGGGAGGGCTTGACCTGCGGTTATGGCGGCGGAGCTTTGTTGATAGGTGGCGTAGAGGTCATAACTCGGCGCGGCGAGTGGGGCGAGATGTTGGCCTAAGTAGCCACTCCCGCCGATGAGCAGAAGGCGTTTTTTTGGGGGCATGGGTGCTTGATGTAAGCCATTATAAGGTTTCAAACCTTATAATGGCTAGAAATTAACTTGCCAATGGTAAAACCGATAATAACGTGTTAGATTTCAAAATAGTTTCTTCCCACTCGGCCTGGGGATTGGAATCAACCGTAATACCTGCGCCTACGTAGGCGACGGCTTTGGTTGCTTGCAACTGCATACAGCGTAAATTAACGTAAAGTTGCGATTGCCCATGCAGACGAACGGGGCCGAGGAAGCCCGCATAAAATTCACGGTCATAACCCTCATGGGTCAAAATAAAATCTAACGCTTCCTGACGTGGCATGCCACATACGGCAGAGGTGGGATGGAGTTTGTCTAAAATTTGATTGCTGAGGCGCGCCAAACGGCGATGTTCCGCCTCCAGAGTGAAGGAGGTGCGGAGATGGACCACATTGCCCGCCACCACCGTTTTAGGGCCATTTTCCACAAAATCAGTCACCTCTAACTCCTGCAACAAGTCGCGAATGTATTCGCTGACGAGAGCTTGCTCGACCACCTCTTTTTGTCCCCACGCCACTTGGGGCAAGGGTTGCTCAGGGTGATAGGCTTGCGTGCCAGCCAGGGCGATGGTTTTGAGGCAGCTGTTGGTCTGAGTTAATAAAATCTCTGGACTAGCCCCAATCCATGTGCCAACTTGGGGCATGGAAACCAGCGAGACCATGGCGCGCGGGTAGCGTTCACATAACAATTCAAATAAGTGCAGCAAATTAAAGGTAGGTTGTAACGGCACATCAATGGCGCGCGAGGCCACAATTTTTTGTAAGTGAGTTGACCGCATATAACCAATGGCTTGCTCAACTAAATGGCAAAACTCGGCTTGATTATAAAAGGCATTTGTTTTAGCCTGAGTGGGTAAATGCCAAGTAGATAAGGGGCGCGGGGAGTTATTTTGGTAACTAGCGAGAAATGAAGTCCATAACGGTTGGTCAACTAACTCTAAAGGGGTCATTAGTTCAGGTTGGCGAGCTTCCTTAAAATAGACATCGGCTTTGATGAACAAAGTGGCCTGGCCATCACGGTTGATGAAGGGGGAAAAAGCAAACCCTGCCACTTGTTGGGTAAAATCTAATTTGCGCGGCTGTGGGTTATTACTCCACGCCACGATGGCCTGTTTCTCCGTTGAATTTGGCACGCGCCACATGGCGATAGGCAGTTCATGCTCAATCGCCGCTTGATAAAATGCGGTTAGAGAATGGTTCATAATAAGATAAAGAGATTCAGACCTCACAGGTTTTTGAAACCTGTGAGGTCTAAAAAATAGACTATACTGCGTTTTAAATGAAAACTACACTTTTGGCATAGGAGTCCGCAATTATTTGCGGGCTGTCCGCAAAGGATTGCGGACTCCTAAT
>JAIFLK010000268.1:10198-14042 GCA_020049115.1 Chloroflexota bacterium
TCCGCAATTATTTGCGGGCTGTCCGCAAAGGATTGCGGACTCCTAATGGTCATCATAAAAGTGTAAGTCTCAAACGAAATGCAGTATAAGATATTAAACGTTCAAAAGTTTCTGAAACTTGTCAACGACGACTCTAATTATACCCTGATAGTGGGGAATTAAAAATGAGAAGTGAGAAATGAGAGGTGAGAGGTGAGAATATTAATTTCTTATTTCTTACCTCTCACTTCTCATTTCCCTGCGGCCATTCGGGCAGAACATAGCGAATTTGATAGAGGGGCGGTATCGGGGGTAATAAATAGACATCATGCCAGCTATACCATAAGGGAGGGGTGTCTTCATCAAAACCCAAATCAATGTGTTTACCTAACACCGCCCCGCCTGTGTCCTCGGCGGAGGCGAGGCCATAGTGGGGGATGTAAAGTTGGGTTTTAAGGGGAATGACATGAGGGTCAACGGCCACCAACCCATAACCGGCCTGTTTACCGGTGCGAGTAAAGCCATAGTTGGGATGGTTGCGGGCTTTGCCTGACGTGGCTGCGCTATAGGAGGTGGTCAACATGGAGACTTTGCGCCAATATTCAAGCGGGCCATGCTCGGTTTGTAACGTCCGCATGACAATTCGGGTGCCATAGACGATGTGGCGCGTTTCGGTTTCTTGCGCTAACCATTCATCTTGCAATTCACGCTGAACGGCCTGACCATTTTCATAGCGCACTCGCCACCGAGAACTAATAATGCCGGGCTGACCTGGTTCGACCACCCCCTGTTGGTCAAGTTCCAATTCGTCACTGGCTTGCCATTCGGTTTCAAAGGGGAGGTAAGTTTCCGCAACCTCAACGGTTTCTTGCACACGGATGACTGTAATAAAATCAAATGGGGTGAGCGTTTGCTCTAGGGCGGGGCGGGTAAAATCTTGCCCCATGAGGGCGAGTCCTGCCTCGGCCAACGCCGCGCCGATGGTGGCTTGTTGGGTGCGTCGGGTTATGGTTTGTCCATCTGCCGTGAGGGTGATAGGTTTGGCAGACTGGAGATAAACATGGAAGCCCGCATGAATGGGGGTGTTAAGTGGCGGGGTAATTTTGTCCTCAGCGTAGACTATGAGACCTTGTTGGCGGAGGGCTTGGGCGAGGGTGGGGTGGGTGGTGTAAAAAGTCGTGTTAAGCGCGCCCACATGCAGATGAACGGGGATGGCTTGCGGGGCGGGTTTGGGGGTGGCAGCTTTGAGCCAAGTGGTGAGGGGGCGACCATCTATCAGTAAGGTTACGGGTTGCTTGATGAGTAGATAGCCACATAACGCAATAATAAGCAGTATAATAACAGGAAGGGCATGGCGTAGTGGACTGTTCATTTAGTTTTTAGTATCAGTATATCAAGATTTAGCCCCCTCACCCCAGCCCTCTCCCATTGGGAGAGGGAGTATCTTGTCTCCCCTCGCCCAATGGGAGAGGGGCAGGGGTGAGGGGAATTTAGTTGTTGCACCCAAATCTTGAAATACTGAGTATATCAAAAGGGAGTCCAGAATTTATTCTGGACACAAAGGTTTTAGCCCGAAATTTCCTGCTCACAAGTAGCAAAAATGGTGTCTAATGCACCTAATACTTGGGCGGGGTGGTTAATGGAGTAAGAAAGGGTATTTTTAGTGAATGTATCGCCTGCTAATTTGCCAAATTCCCAATAGATACCCGTTGAAACAATGCCATAAATTGTTATATTGCCGCGCTCATTCAATTTTTGGCAGGCAATCATTTCGGCCAAACATTGCCCCCACCCCGCGATAAAATCTTCTTGTTTGGCCTCCGCTACGGCCAAAAGGGGTTTGCCAACTAGCTCATGGCTGACGGTCTCAACTCGCCGCGCCACAAAATAATCTGGCGCGCCCGTCAGTTCATCTTTATAGGCCAAATTTTGATTAACCCATAATTTCAGGCGCGGGTGGCGCATCCAAACGTGTCGCATAAAAGGCGCGATAAAATATTCTCGAAAGAACATTTGACTTTCTATTTCGGATTGCATCATTAAGGCAAAATTAAGCTCTTGGAGAAAGCCCGCAGGCGGTTCAATTTCAATGTTTGGTAAGAATGATTCGCGGTGAATGGCTAAAGGGTATTTTTCAATGACTTGTTTCACACTCTTAAAATCGCTAAATTTCATAATGTTTACCTCATTGATGGTAAGCCTTTATAAGGTTTGAAACCTTATAAAGGCTGGTATTTTAACAGGTGGGCTAAATTTGTACCACCACGATGGTTATATCATCATGTTGGGCGGCCTGGCCCGTGAAAGTTAAGATGGATTGCTTAAGATATTCCAATACGATGTTGGTGCTGGCTAGGGGCGCAGTTTTCACAATTTGCTCCAGTCGCTCAAAGCCGAGAAACTCGCGGTTTTCGTTCATGGCTTCAACTACGCCATCACTGGTTAGGATGATCATATCTCCTTTGAACAAATCTAACGTAATTTCTTGATAGCCTAATTTTGCCCCTAGCCCTTGCCCTAGCGCAAAACCGCCGATTTCAGGCCATATTACTGAGCCATCGGCCCGTTTGATGTAGGGGGGAATACAGCCCGCGTTAGCAATTTTTAACCTGGCGGGAGAATAGGGGGGAATTTCGCCTACGCCCATTTCTAATTCTACGTAACAAAGAGCGCAATTTTGATGATTGCTTTTGGTATATTGCATAATGACAGTATCTAATTGCGCTAAGAGGAGGGCGGGGGAAAATTCTTGTTTCACAATAGCTTGAAATGAGGCTAAACTGACGGCCATGAGGAGGGCGGCGGGTGTGCCTTTGCCCGAAATGTCTCCAACGGCAATGGCATATTTCGCGGTTGTAGGTGAGGCCTTATTGCCTTCAAAGGCGTAGTAAGTATAAAAATCTCCGCCGACATCGTGGGCGGCGTGGCTATAACTCGTAATGTCTAAACCATAACTCGTAATGTCTAAACCTGCCCAGGAGGGTTTTTCTAAAGGTAATAGGCTTTGCTGAATGGTTTGGGCGACCACTAATTCTTGTTCAATGGCGACCAATTTTTGTTGCAGTTTGCCCGATTTTTTAATAGATTTAACCATGTCGTTAAATGAGGCGGTCAGAAAACCGATTTCATCATGGGTTTGAATGGGCAATTCTACCTCTAAGTTCCCTTTTTTAACTTCTTTCATGCCTTGAACTAAGATATTGAGGGGGTCAACTAAACTAGTTCTAAAGAAAAGGGGAAAGCCCAATAAAATGAACAGGGTTGAGCCAATGACGGTATATTCAAAAGGTAGCATTTGGGTGTGCATATAGTTACGAAAATCTATGTAATAATTTTGCACAACGGCTCGACCATTTTTATTGGGGTAAGGGAGGCGGGTAAAACTAATGTTGTCGCGACCTAGCGTGGGGGTGCCTGGGGTGATGCCTATTAAATAAGGGGCATTAAATAATGAAATGGTGTTGTAATATATATTCGAGTCTATGGTTTTATAAACGAAGTCAAATGAGCCGTTAGAATATAAAACTAATTGAAATGTATTGGGTGTATTTGACCCTAGGGCAACCAAATGAGACCAGGTGATGATGGATTTATCAGCTTCGTGTCTGATAAAAACATTTTTTCCCTGATTTGCCCGAAAATCGGCGGGGAAAATCGCCATCATGGGCTGTGCGCCGAAAATAAAGCCTATTGGCACGGAAAAGGATTCGCCAAAAGTAACGAGGCCGTCACGACTGACATAAAAATTTTGCCAGGTGCGGTCATAAAAGGTAAAAGGAAAGGGTAAGTTGACTACGGCATCAAACATTGCAATATCTAACTCTGTTCCTTGTTCGGCATCAAAGCGAAAAGGGATAGAGCTAAT